>JAISSB010000021.1 GCA_031273325.1 Treponema sp.
TCATTCTTAGCTAATTCTGAGTCATTCTTAGCTAATTCTGAGTCATTCTTAGCTAATTCTGAGTCATTCTTAGCTAATTCTGAGTCATTCTTAGCTAATTCTGAGTCATTCTTAGTTAATTCTGAGTCATTCTTAGCTAATTGTGACTCGTTCTTAGTTAACTGAGTCTCCGTTCTAGTTAACTGAGCCTCCGTTCTAGTTAACTGAGTCTTGGTTCTAGTTAACTGAGTCTTGGTTCTAGTTAACTGAGTCTTGGTTCTAGTTAACTGAGTCTCCGTTCTAGTTAACTGAGCCTCGGTTCTAGTTAACTGAGTCTTGGTTCTAGTTAACTGAGTCTTGGTTCTAGTTAACTGAGTCTTGGTTCTAGTTAACTGGGACTCCGTTCTAGTTAACTGAGTCTCCGTTCTAGTTAACTGAGTCTTGATTCTAGTTAACTGAGTCTCCGTTCTAGTTAACTGAATCTCCGTTCTAGCTGAGAATCATTTTGGGGTCTGTCCCCAAGAGAGTCCAAAAAAGACAGTTAAAAAAAGCTTGAAAGGGGACAGACCCCATTCAGAGGTCTGTCCCCTTTTATAAGATGTGGTACCGCCAACGGCGGCGCAAAATACTACAAAATTAAGCTTTGCCTTCTCCTACTTCGACCAAGTCGCCCCGTTCTTGACATACGTTCCGGACGAGCGGTTTTGTGATGCATAAAGGTTGACAAAATTTTGATCAAATCCGGCATCTGTGCTGATTCCACCAACATCTTTACTTATGCTAATGCTGGTCAGTTGATTGCCTCTAAATGCACCATCCTCAATAGAGGTAACCGAATTGGGAATGGTAATGGTGGTTAGTTTATTATCCGAAAATGCCCCTTCCCCAATAGTAGTAACCGAATTGGGAATGCTCACATTGGTCAATTGATTGCCTCCAAATGTCCAACCCTCAATAGTGGTAAGCGAATTGGGAATAGTAACGCTGGTTAGTTTATTATCCGAAAATGCCCAACCCCCAATAGTAGTAACTGAATTGGGAATGCTCACGCTGGTCAGTTGGTTTTCTGCAAACGCCCTATACCCAATGGAGGTAAGCGAATTGGGAATGTTCACGCTGGTCAGTTGATTGTTTGCAAACGCCCCATCCTTAATAGAGGTAACCGAATTGGGAATGCTCACGCTGGTTAAACCTTTCCCTGCAAACGCATTGTCACCAATGACCGTTACTGACAGACCGTAGAGTGTTTCCGGTATGATTACGGCTTTCAAAGACCCCTTATATCCGGTTATGGTTAAGGTGTTCCCCTCAATGGTTAAGGTTTTCTCGTCAATGTTGTGTTTAACCTCGAAGTCTTCGTACGAGGGAACAACCGCCTGTGCGGAAACAGCACTCTTGTCAGTAGTCGCGCACCCGATTACCGTCATTCCAAATGCCAGCAACACCCCGATCATTGCCGTTAAAAATTTCTTACTCGTCATACTACCCTCCTCCAGGTAAAAAAATTATTTTTGCCTGAGTGTTAAAAGATTTCACTCAGGCTTTATCAACATGCGGCTCTCACCCCGCACGTTAATCCAAAAACAGACGGCAAGGTCTGTCCCCGTGGACAAACCTTGTCAAACTTAGAGAATAATGGCGGAGAACAATGGACACCACGGCCCATAGCCCCCTACCCTATTCTCAAGGTGGATACAGAAATAGGCCATCTTGCCTGAATCTCCCGGATTAAAGGTGATAATGTCTTTTCTCCGTTTGCTGGCGAACACTATCGGCAACTCTTCGGGTGTTGTTGGACTAGTTGTCAACTCTATGCCGGTTGCCGGTGTGCTAGACGGCGGTAATACCCCGTAACGGACTTGGTAGCGGATGTCGGTGTGGGAGTCAGCAAGATTTTCCGTCCACTCAGCATATCTATACAGCAAAATAAGCATAGACGTACCGCTCCTGCCGATCTCTGCAGTGATCTGAGCGCGGGAAATCCCTCGCGGAGTCCTCGTGTGATCCGGCACTTTGAGGAGCAGTGCTACGTAATCTTCATCCGCCAACGGCGGGTTTTTGAAGTAGCGGTCTTTGATGAACCGCATCTTTTGCACCAATTCACCGAATATTCGCTGACATTCAGCGGTAATGATAGTGGTTCGCTTATTAGACAGTGCAGCTTGCAGGATAGTTTCTGCCAATCCGGTGAGCGTGGTTAGTTCGGTTATATCGGCCGCCGGAACGTTCCCAATATTTCGTCCGGGTATAATGATAATCCACACCCGTGCCATATTCAGTTGTTCTTCCCTACCGCCGGGAAGCCAATGCACACCGTTTGCCATACATGTACCTCCTTTATGGTTTTTCATAGGAAAAATATATAAGCCTATACAGGCATAAAGCACAGAGTAAAAATTCAAGTATATAAAATAAAGATTGAAAGGAATTAAAGGGATTAAAGCTTGGGGGGGGGGGGGGTAATTATTAACAATAAAATCATTGGCAGTAACATCATTACCCTCCTTATTTAAAAGTATTTAATAGGTGTTTGCGGTACAAACTTAAAAATCACTATACGCCTCCTATTCTCAATGAGTCAAGCTCTTTTAAAAGAGCAGCGCTCGCAGCTAATTCTGACTCATTCTCAGTTGAGAATCATTTAGAGGTCTGTCCCCATTGTCGAAATCTGTCGTTCTGATTCAAGAGGTCTGTCCCCGTTTGTCGAAATCTGCCTTCATAATTCAGAGGTCTGTCCCCATTGATCGGGAATCTGTCGTTCTGCTGATTCAGAGGTCTGTCCCCATTTGTCGAAATCTGCCGTTCTGATTCAGAGGTCTGTCCCCGTTTGTCAGAAATCTGCCGTTCTGATTCAGAGATCTGTCCCCGTTTGTCGGGAATCTGCCGTTCTGATTCAGAGATCTGTCCCCATTTGTCGGGAATCTGGTGTGTTAAAAGCTTGTATGCGCTGCTGTTTCCCGTTATCCTTTTCTTGTGGATGTAGTATGGAAAGCATTATCGCGGAAATGCGTATTTAACTGTCCGATTTTTTCGCTCAACGAACTGAGCAGCCGCTCTCCTGACGGGAAACAGATTGGTACGTTTATCGTTATGGAATCGTCTGATTGGGTCATCGTGATACCGTGTATGGGGGACGATAGCTTTGTTATGGTGCGGCAATGGCGGCACGGCTCACAACAGCTCAGTCTTGAGTTCCCCGGCGGTGTGTGCAATAAAGGAGAAGCGCCTGAACAGGCGGCGCTTCGTGAGTTAAAGGAAGAAACCGGCTATCAGGCAAAAAAAATTACAAAATTAGGAATGTTTAACCCAAATCCGGCTATTCAATCAAATCATGTACATATTTTTTTAGCAGAAGCACTCGAAGATACCCGCCGGCAAACGTTGGATGCTGATGAGTTTCTTAACGTTGAAACGGTGCCGGTGGACGCGGTGATTCACGGTATGGGAAAAGGTGAGTCCCTGCATGCGCTTATGGGAAGCGCGCTCTTACTGTATCTACGGTTTAAACGTGAAACTGCTGTTGGATGGAATCAAGCATAAGAGTCCGGAGTTGTTCGGTCAGCGATACTTTATAAGCATGCGGGTTGAGCAGGCGCAGATAGGTTGGATCAAAAGAATCTAAGCCGCTCCGGACCCGTTGACGGACAGTTTCTAATGACGGAGCAGCTGCAACCGGTGTGCATGCATGGAGACGAAGCTTTAAAAGCTTGTCTGGCGCTTCTTCAACAGTATGAGAAAAATGCCGATAATCCCCCGAAGGATGCCAAAACATATACCGTTTGCCAACCTCAAGAGACTCTGACGGGTCAACAGTGAGTACATCTGCAACCGCTTTGTGCTTTGAGTCGTACAAACGCCAGACCTGTTTGATGCCGGGAATCGTTGTTTTTTCCGGATTATCAGACAGTTTTATCACCGGGAGCATTGACCCGTACCCGGCGTCACGCATCACCAATTTATATACTCCGGTAAATGCAGAATCACCAGCAGCAGTAACCATTTTTGTACCAACGCCCCATAGATCAACCGGAGCTTGTTCAGTCACGAGCGCTTCAATAATCGATTCATCTAAATCATTAGAAACGGAAATCG
Organism: Treponema sp.; assembly: GCA_031273325.1. Lineage (GTDB taxonomy): Bacteria > Spirochaetota > Spirochaetia > Treponematales > Breznakiellaceae > BOBG01. The sequence continues at coordinate 4,072 of JAISSB010000021.1, forward strand.
TTGCATGCGGAAAACCAGCTTTGTCAAGCATAGCCCGGACTTCAGCGGATAAATAGTATATATCGCCGGAATCAAGGCGAACCCCAAAATTTCTCCCGTCACCCAACCGGCTGCCGACAGCAATGGCGCTCGGCATACCGCTTTTAAGGGTGTTGTACGTGTCAATGAGGAATACCGGATCTGCAGAAGAGAAGTCGGCATACCGTTGAAAGGCTTCTTCTTCATTCGGGAAGGACATAACCCATGCGTGCGCCATAGTTCCCATAACCGGTATACTGTATTTTTTTCCGGCAAGAACATTGGACGTGCTTGAGACGCCCCCAATATACGCAGCCCGTGAAGCGGACAGCGCACCGTCTTGTCCCTGTGCGCGCCGCAATCCGAATTCCATAACAGTTCCTTTCCCCGAAGCTAACCATACCCGTGCCGCTTTCGTAGCAATTAAACTTTGAAAATTAATCGTGTTAAGGAGCATTCCTTCAATCAGTTGACATTCAATGAGATTACCTTCAATCCGAATAAGCGGTTCACGGGGAAAAATAACGGTTCCTTCGTCCATTGCATACAGATCACCCCTAAACTGAAAATGTTCTAAAAAAGACAGAAACTGATCATCAAATCTTCCCAGTGAGGAAAGATATTCACAGTCTTCTGAAGAAAACGAAAAATGCTGTATGGTATCAAGTAATGGCTCCAAGCCGGCAAAAATGGAAAATCCTCCATTAAACGGTTGCCGGCGGAAAAACATTTCAAACACCGCCTGTTGATCTATGCGCTGTTTCCAGTATCCTTGAGCCATTGTTAGTGAATAAAAATCAGTTAAAAGTGCTGAATATTCCATACTTAAAGCTAGTAAAAAAGAGAGCGGAAAAACAAGCTTGGAGAGAGCATAGCTCTCTTTTTTTAACCTATAGCTTTTGAACCATTCTCTCCAGTGCGGATTCGGATACATTCTTCAATGGGAACAATGAAGATTTTACCGTCGCCGATTTCTCCGGACCGTGCGCCGCGGATAATAGCGTCAACGGTTGGCTGCACGAAATTATCATTGACGGCAATTTCGATTCGTGACTTTTTCAGTAAATTCACTTCAAGATCAACACCGCGGTAGTGTTCATCATAACCTTTTTGCTGCCCGCACCCCAGAGCGTTTGTCACCGATATTTTATACACTTCACTTTTATAAAGTTCTTGCTTTACATCATTCAATGCATGGGGCTGAATGTACGCAATAATTAATTTCACAGTACACCTCCTACATATTTGAGAAAATTTGGAATCCTGTATAAGCTTCCGCTTTATGTTCAGAGATATCCAAACCCATACGTTCTTCTTTTGGATCAACTCTTAAACCCATCGTAGCTTTTATAATACTGAACAGGATAAAACTCGTGCAAAATGTCCATGCGCCGACTGCAAGTATTCCAACGAGCTGGACACCAAGTTGACTAAAACCGCCACCGTGGAGAAGACCAATTGCCGATCCTTCAACATTTCCCCAAATACCGACAGCGACAGTTCCCCAGACTCCACAAACAAGGTGGACGGACGAGGCTCCAACCGGATCGTCAATTTTAAGTACTTTATCGATAAATTCAACTGCAAGCACGACTAAAATACCGCCGATTAATCCAATAATAATAGAAGCTGCAGGAGAAACAACGGCACAGGGAGCGGTAATAGAAACGAGTCCTGCGAGCGCTCCATTCATTGACATAGAAGCATCAGGTTTTTTGAACAGTATCCATGACGTAAAAAGCGCCCCAATAGTGCCAGCCGCTGCCGCTAAAGTCGTTGTAACGCAGACTCGTGCAATGTCTGGACTCATACCGTCAAGCGTTGAGGCACCGTTAAAGCCATACCAGCCAAACCACAGTAACAATACTCCAAGCATAGCAAGCGGCATATTATGACCGGGAAAAGCTTTTACGGATATTTTTCCGTCCGGAGTTTTTACATATTTTCCGATCCGCGGTCCTAGTACCAGTGCGCCGACTAAAGCCGCCCAGCCGCCGACCGAGTGGACAACAGTTGAACCGGCAAAATCATGAAACCCTAAATCAGAAAGCCAACCGCCTCCCCAAATCCAATGCCCGGAAATGGGATAAATAAGCGCCGAAATGAAACACGTATATACAAGATAACAGCGAAACTGAACACGCTCAGCCATTGCTCCTGAAACAATAGTTGCGGCCGTTGCAGCAAAGACAACCTGAAAAAACCAATCACGATGGAACGAAGGGTCATCCATTGGTCCTTTGAAAAACTCGCTGAGACCAATAAATTTGCCGGGGGCATCTCCTACCGAACCGTACATAAATCCCCAACCAACAGCCCAGTACACGATAGCACCAAAGCAAAAATCCATCAAATTCTTCATCACGATATTTGTAGCATTTTTTGCCCGAGTTAAACCTGTTTCTACCAATGCAAAACCAGCCTGCATAATAAAAACCAATATTGCTCCAACAAAAAGCCATATCATGCTCAGCGCTTCTTCAATTCCATAGGCTTCCTGTGCGAAAAGTGCAACACCTGCGCCAGCAAAAAATAAACCAACAGCCAATAATTTTTTCTTCACGAATTATCTCCTTATACAGGGTTTTTCTGAGAAAGTGTTAGCAACAAACGTGCCAAATACAAAATATGCAATAAGACGGTATGAAAATGCAGATAATGCGTTATATACAAAAAAAATCTATTTAAATCAATGAAAGCACGGTAAATCAATCTAAACTGTATAACAAATATGTAGGAATATATATATGAACTTACTTTTTTGTGAAACGGTACGTGTGCCAGTCAATACCGTAATGGCGAACACGCAAGCCAATTTGTCGTTCAGTGATACCAAGCCGCCGCGCTGCTGCTGCCATATTTCCATAGTCGATTTTTAAAGCTTCAATAACAAGCTCTTTTTCCATACGTGCAAGAGCTGCTTTGAGTGTTGTAATAGGTTCTGTTTTTGTTGAAACGGCTGATTGTAAACTTGGCGGTAAATTATATGAATGAATAACGGTATCATTTGATAAAATAACGGCGCGTTCAATACAATTTTCTAATTCCCGAACATTCCCAGGCCACGAATAACCCATTAAAAGATCGATAGCTGGAGTTGAAATACGTTTAATTAATTTAGAATTTTTTTGTGCATATTTTTCAGCAAAATAATCTGCTAAGAGCATAATGTCACTTCTCCGCTCACGAAGCGGAGGTACATACAGAGGAAAAACATTCAGCCGGTAAAAGAGATCTTCCCGGAATCGTCCGTCTTTAACTTCTTGCTCTAAATCACGGTTTGTTGCTGCAATTAACCGTACATCAACTTTAATAGTTGTCGTCCCCCCGACACGTTCCAGCTCACGTTCCTGTAATACCCGCAACAATTTTGCTTGCATAGGCAATGATAGATCGCCAATTTCGTCCAAAAAAATAGTTCCTTTATGCGCTAATTCAAAACGCCCTTTTCGTTGTTGAACAGCTCCGGTGAAAGCTCCTTTTTCATGTCCGAACAGTTCACTTTCAATAATCGTTTCTGGTAAAGCCGCACAGTTCAATTTTACGAAGACTTCAAATGCACGTTTTGAACGACGGTGTACTTCTGCAGCAACTAACTCTTTACCGGTACCACTTTCTCCAAAAATGAGAACAGACGCTTCGGTTGGTGCTCCTTTTTCAAGCATTTCATACAATGAATGCATCGCACTACTCGTCCCAATAATAGAGCTTCCTTCTGCAATACGTCCGCTTTTTATTTGTTCGCCGAACAGTATTTGTTTATGCTGATTCAGCCGGATTTGCTCTTCAAGGATACGTTCCCTTAATTTTGCAGAATCAGCAATAATTGATGCAACTTTTTCTAAAAAAAGCCGGTCATGCGCCATAATCTGCTCTCGTATTGAAAGACTTGTTTCTTTAATCCTTCGTTCAGCAGAAAGTGTACCGGTTACTCCGTTGGTACCGCAAATCGGCACACAGTAATACGTTAACCCTTCCATATCTTCGCTCCGTCGATTCTTAGCTCTGTTAAGAAATCGATTGTCTGCTGCCAAATTCGGCACGGTAATAGCAACACCAGACTCAAACACGCGCCCTACAAGCCCTTCTCCCAGATGATAAATACCACGTTTTTTTTCTTCAGTGGAAAGTCCATGTGCTTCTTCAATTTTAAGTACGCCTCTGTGACGATCTAAAAGGGTCACCATTGCCCATTTAAGCTGTGCCCTCGTTTCTAAAAGGTTTAAAAGCGGTCCAAGAGCGCTACGTAGTTCAACATACTGATCAAAAGTTCGCGCAATATCAAAAAGTAATGCAATATCTTGTTCCATTTCATAATAATACTACATAAATGTAAGAAATTACTAGAGAAACGACTGCTTCATAGAGAAAGTATTATATATATAATAGGAAAAATACAGTATATTTTACTTTTTAGATATGTGTCAACGTTTCGTATTTTTCAAGCTATTATTGTAGTTGCTTGACGAATATACATCGACATGCTATAGTAAAAAAATTATGTATGTGTTAATTAAATTTAAAGGTAAACAGTATAGAGCGGAAGAAGGTGAGCTTCTCAAAGTTGATTATATTAAAGATGTTGAAATTGGGGCTTCGATAGATATAGCGGAAGTTCTCCTTGTCTCTGGAGAAACAGTGAAAATTGGAACTCCGTATGTTGCGGGGGTAAAAGTTTTGACAAAGGTTCAAGAACATGGAAAAGATAAAAAAATTATTGTGTTCAAATATATACCCAAAAAAGATCACCGGCGAACCCAAGGGCATCGACAGCCTTATTCTGTCCTTAAAGTTGAATCCATTGTCGGGCTATGATTATAGCGGACTTTATTTTTGACACCAATGATGTGATACAACGCTGTACTGTTCATGGACATGCAGCCTTTAACCAAAAAGGGAGTGACGTTGTTTGTGCTGCGGTTTCAATTTTGATACGAACAGCAGTGTCTTTGTTTACAAATCATAAAGGAATAACGGTAGAAAACGAAGCTCCAGGGCGTGGAATTGCATGGTTTCAGGTCAAATCTGTTAATACTGAAAAGGAATTTGTTAAAACGGTTGGAATATTTCTCTTTGAAGGGGTATGTTCTGTTGTTCAAGAATATCCAGAACGTTGTACGGTTAGAATTACAAAAATACAGAATTCATAGGGGGAGTTTTAAAGAATGGCACGAAAAAAAGGTGGAAGCGGTTCAAAGAACGGTCGCGATTCAAATCCGCAATATTTAGGAATTAAAGCTTCAGGTGGTTCAAAAGTTAAAGCTGGTACAATTATTGTACGGCAACACGGAACGAAAATTCATCCAGGTCTTAACGTCGGTTGTGGAGGAGATTATACACTTTTCGCGTTAGTTGAAGGAACCGTGAGCTTTGGTAATAAGCGCGGACGGAAATTTGCAGGAGTCATAGCCAACGTTTAATAATATGGAAGGGTTTGCTGACGAAGCATTGATTGAGGTAGTGTCTGGACACGGCGGAAACGGTTGTGTTGCTTTTCGGCGTGAACGGTTTGTTCCTCACGGTGGACCAGCTGGTGGAGATGGTGGCCGCGGTGGTAATGTTATTTTTAGGGTACAGCATAATCTTCGTACCCTTGCTCACTTACACCACCAACATTTTTTTGCGGCTGAAAACGGTCATGACGGAGAAGGCTCCGGACGCTACGGTAAAAAAGGAGCGGATGTTCTTATCCCGGTACCACCTGGAACTGTTCTTTTTGATGCAGAGACAAGGGAATTATTCCGCGATTTTGGGGTTGATTCTCGTGATTTTGTATTTTTACATGGAGGGAATGGCGGGTGGGGAAATATCCATTTTAAATCTTCCGTTAATCAAGCGCCACTCAAAGCTTTACCGGGAAAAGAAGGTAAAAAAAAGAAGGTTAAAGCTGAATTACAACTCATAGCTGATATTGGTTTTGTTGGTTTTCCCAATGCGGGAAAATCATCATTACTTGATACATTAACGAATGCGCGTCCTAAAATTGCTGCTTATCCGTTTACAACGAAAATCCCAAACCTTGGAGTATTAAGCGTTGGGGGCAGCGATCTTGTCCTTGCAGATATTCCCGGAATTCTTGAAGGAGCTTCCCATGGTGTAGGGCTTGGAATACAGTTTCTTAAACATATCTCACGTACAAGAGTACTTGCGTTTTTAATTGATCTATCGGACGAACGGTATAGAGAAGCTTTTGTAATACTGTGTCACGAATTAGAAAGTTTTTCTCCTGATTTGATAAAAAAACAGCGAATAATTATCGGTACAAAGTTAGATATAGAAGGTACTGTTGAACATTTAGATCAACTCAATAACCAATTTCCTACTGAAACAGTAGTTGGTATTTCAGTACATGCGAATATTGGTCTCGAAACGTTAAAAACAACATTGGGTCATCTTGTTTGAGAGGGACGCATGAAAGTAGCACTATTTGGTGGTAGTTTTGATCCTATCCATAATGGACATCTCTCCATAGCTGAGTCAGTACTTAATGAACTTGGATATGAACGAATTATCTTTGTACCTGCGTATCAATCACCATTTAAATATGCTCAGTATTACGAGAAAGCTACGGTTCGTGTTGATTTAATACTTGCTGCCATTATCGGTGACCCGCGACTTAGTGTAGACGATTGTGAAATTCGCCGAGAGAATATTTCATACACCGTGGACACAGTAAATGATATTATAGCTCGTTACCGTCCGACGGGAACGTTAGGGCTTATCATCGGAGCGGATATGGTGGCAGAATTTCCTCAATGGAAAAATGTAACGGAACTTGTAGAAAAAACAACGCTTATCATTGCAAAACGTCCAGGAACTCCACATATTAATATTCCTTTTCCCTGTATTCAACTCAACAACGACGGTATACATATTTCTTCAAGCGAAGTGCGTTCACGTATTCAAAAAGGAACTGTATGGCATCACACGGTGCCTCAAGCGGTGAGGAGATTGATTGAAGAACGCGGCTTGTACCACCACAGTACGGCATTTAATAATACATCATTATTGAGTCGGATTGAGCAGGATGCGCGGAGCCGTTTGACTCAAGCGCGGTTTCTCCATTCACGACAGGTAGCTTTGCTTTCTTTTGATCTCTGTCGCTATTTTGGTTTGAATGCCGAGTCTGGCTATTTTGTCGGTATGGCGCATGATATTTGCAAATCACTCAGCGGAGAGGAATTGTTTCGTATTGCCCGTCGTGACGGGTCGCCGTTTTCGGCATTGGAGCAGAAAAAACCCGAACTTCTTCATGCGCGTGCTGCCGCGGTATTTGTACAAGAGTATTACGGTATTAAAGATAAGGCTATTGTGGAGTCTATACGAGTGCATACAACCGGAATGCCAGGAATGGGTCCGCTTGCAAAGGTTTTGTACGTTGCGGACAAAATTGAAGTTTCACGCTATGGCGTTGATCCTGCACTTCGTGAACTGAACGTACAAACGACACTCGATTCACTCGTATTAAAAGTTCTCAGGCGGTCGATTACTACAATTCGAGAAAAAGGATACGAAGTTTCAACTGAAACGCTTGCACTCCTTGAGGAATTGTCGAATTATGACCATTAGCACTACAAAAAAAAAAGTACCTGCTGTTATTTCGTGGATTCTTATAGCAATACTTGGTCTGACATTGACTTCTATATTCGTAGTGTATGCCGGTCAAGACTACGAACCGGACGCAGTGGTACAAAATAGTGTTAATTTTAGTCTTTTTATCATTGAAAATGATAAAAAACCGCTTGCAAGTTATGTAGTACTGTATTATCCTGGAACAAAACGTGCTGCAATATTTGAAATTCCCAGCAACATTGGACTCATATTAAGAAGAATTAACCGTGTTGACCGAATTGATACTGTGTATGATCCGTATGATGTACGCGCATATCAAACAGAAGTAGAGAGTTTATTAGGAATAAAAATTAATAATACTATCACTATTGAAATAAAAAATCTGGGAAAAATAGTTGATTTAATAGAAGGAGTAACGGTATTAATTCCGGATCGCGTTGAAGATTCTAACCATGTTCTTTTATTTCCTTCTGGACAAATGAAATTGGACGGTGATAAAGCACGCCTTTATTTGATGTATACACCTACTAATGAACAAGATACATTGAGTGTACGGAACCGTCGTTTCTTTGTTAGATTTTTAGAGCGTTTAGCAGAACAAAATGATTATTTACAACATTCTTCGATTAAGAAGAAATTGTTTTCATTTGTTGAAACTTCCCTTGGAGAAAATATGTTTAGCAAGCTACTCGATGAGTATTCCCGTATAAATTTTAGCAGGCTTAATATTCAAACGGTAAATGGTACTGTTCGAGAAAATTCCGGACAGTTACTCCTTTTTCCCAGTTACAATGGCGGACTTATTAGAGATGTCGTTGAAAAAACAGTGAGTGAATTAATGACGATGAATCTGAGCAGTGCCCTTAGAATAAAGGTACAAGTACTCAACGGTACAACCGCAAATGGATTGGCACGAAGGACTGCAGAATTATTGAGAGAATTTGGGTATGATGTAACAAACATTGGTAATGCGGAACGTACCGATTACCAAAATACACTTATTATTGATTATTCTGGTGATGAAGATATACTTCAATCATTTGCAAATTCGATTCGATGTAAAAACATTGAACGTCGGGCAGGAGAACGATTTAATTCGCCGAACACCGATTATAATTTTGATTTTATTCTTATTATTGGGACTGATTTTGATGGACGTTATGTTACAAGCAGTTGAAAATGCACAGTCTTTGGCAAGTGTACTTGCCGAATATCACGCAGAAAATGTACAAGTAATTGATGTACGCGAAAATTGTACATGGACCGATTTTTTTGTCATAGCAACGGTGACAAGTGCTACTCATTTACAGGGATTAGAACGACATATTAAAGAATGGTGTACAGAACACAATATTAATATTGCTCATAAAAGTCAAAGAATGTCAGGAGAATCCGGTTCGGAATTATGGCATGTCATTGATTTAGGTACTGTCGTGGTACATCTTATGAGTGAATATGCACGTTCATTCTATGAACTGGAACGGTTATGGATAATAGACAGTACGGGTTAATTATAGTGATATGTTTTAGTAATGAAAATATTTTTAACTGCTATATTTCAAATTCTAAACCGCCAGCAGGCTTATAGTTTCCGGTTATATCTACAGTAGGGAGTAACAGCTCCTTTCTTGACAAATTTTTTTAAAAAGTACTTGACATAGTAATGGTTTTTCGGTATTGTTTCTTTTTAGAGAAACAATAAAGATCAAGAGGAGGAACATTATGGAAAAGAGAGTTGTTGTTTCCCAACAGAGCAAAGGATTGAGTATTCGGGATATTTTTTTGATTGGAATACTACTTGCTGCAGGTGCAGTGCTTCGATTTTTTGTCGGTTCAGTCGTTAATTTTGGTATGAAACCAAATTTCGTTATTGCAATGTACTGTTTAATTATTGTACTCATAAAACCGGGTTTAGTAGAATCAGCCATTATTGGATTACTTTCCGGGGCAATTTGCCAATTTTTTCCTGGACAGCCGTATATAAACTTTGTCAGTGAATTAGTCGGAGCAGTTGTTATGTGTCTTTTGATAAAAATTCCTTTTGAAAGAATTAAAATACCAGTAAAAATTATCGTATGCACTTTTTTGAGTACCTTGGCAAGCGGCTTCACCTTTGTTGGAATAATGTATTTTATGTATTATTCGGGTTTCAATGTTACTCCAACTCCGTTGGCAATTTTTCTCGGAATTATTTTTGGAACGGCTACCATTAATGCAGTAATCGTACAAATACTGTATATTCCATTAAAGTTAGCATTAAAAGTATGAAAAAAAGAGTTACTACTCAGATTGTTAATACGTTGATGGTGTTTAAAACACGTTGAAAAAGGAGCATTAAGCTATGATAAAAATAGAAAATCTGAGTTTCCGGTATAAAGAACGTACAGAAAATGCTTTATCAAATATCAATATAACGGTAGCAGACGGTGATTTCTTAGGCATTATTGGACCGTCCGGTGCCGGAAAGTCAACGTTTATTTCTGCTATCAATGGGATTGTTCCCCACCATTTTCCGGGGGATTTTTACGGTTCGGTTATTGTTGACGGTGTTGATACGGTTGAAAGCGGGGCGGAACAAATTGCCCGTTCTGTGGGAAGTGTCTTTCAAGACATTGACGGACATATAGTGACGGCAGAAGTTGAAGATGAAATCCTTTTCGGGCTCGAAAACTTTGGGGTACCGCATGAGGATATTGAATCACGGTTGAACGAAGCTTTAAATGCTGCACATATTGCAGATTTACGCGAGCGCACGATATATTCCCTTTCCGGCGGGCAAAAACAAAAGGTTGCAATAGCGGCAATTACCGCATTGAGACCGAATATTATGGTATTAGATGAACCGACCGGAGAATTAGATCCGCAATCAAGCCGAAATATTTTTGAATACTTACGCACTATTAATGAAAAACACGGTATTACTGTTATTATAGTTGAACAGAAAATTATGCTGTTATGCGAGTTCGTTAAACGGCTTGCATTGATGGATAAAGGAAGCATTCTTATAGAAGATACCGTGGACCATGTGTTACAAAATACTGAATTGTTTGAACAGGCAGGCGTTAATATCCCGCGCGTTACCACCTTAGGAAGGAAATTACAGGAAAAAAACTGGTATAGCGGGACATTACCGTTCAATGTTGATCAAGCGGAACACATTATTAAAGAGATACTCTTAACATGATTCATACAGAACCTCTTATCAAAAGGATATTTTTTTAAATGATCTATGCAGACCCTCTTATTAATAGAGATGCTTTCAAGTGATCTCTACGGAAGATATTATCAAAGGAATACTTTTAATATGATGTATGCGGGACATTATTATCACATATGCGGAAGATATTATCAAAGAGGTACTTTTTTTAAATGATTTGTTTTGATCATGTGTCTTTTAAATATCCCAGCGGCAGTTCATTGGTTGATATTTCTTTTACGGTACAGAGCGGTGAGTTTGTTGCACTGCTTGGAGAGAACGGCGCAGGAAAATCAACACTGTGCCGATTATGTAACGGTCTTTTGAAGCCTTCAGCCGGAAACGTATGGATTGACAACAAAAATACCAAAGAAACTAAAACAAGTACCCTTGCACAACATATCGGCTACCTGTTTCAAAATCCGGATCGGCAAATTTGTCACAATACAGTCGCAGAAGAACTGTTGTTCGGTCTGAATTTTGTCGGATTTTCTCCCCGTGAAGCACAAGAACGGTGCAAAGAAATGCTTGAACTATTCTCATTAAACGGAAGCCGCGATCCCTTTAATATGAGCCGGGGGGAACGGCAGCAGGTTGCACTCGCTTCGGTACTTGCACGGAAACCGCAGGTGCTTATTCTTGACGAACCGACAACCGGACTTGATTACCGCGAATGTGTACATATTATGGACATACTGTTGCCGTTGCACCGGGCGGGAACAACTATTTTTATGATTTCGCATGATATGGAACTCGTCAATGATTATGCAGAACGGGTGCTTCTGTTGAGTTGCGGCGCATTGATAGGGGACGGACCAACCCACGCGCTTATGAAAAACAAAGCGTTACTTGACCAAGCTTCGCTGTTGCCGGCGCAAATTCCCGCCCTTGCTCTCCGCCTCGGAAGCGATTTTGACCATGTATGCTCTGTTGACGGTATGATCGATACGATAGGCAAAAAAAAAGGATTAGTATGACTGGCTTACTTGATTACGTTCCGGGACATTCAATGCTCCACCGTTCAAACCCATGCACCAAGTTAATACTTGCGTTGATGCTCTGTGCGGCGTGTTTTATAACGGAACATATTCTGATTGTTGCCGGTATTATTGCATTAAATGTTGCGGTAGCTTTCGGTGCCGGCGTTGGTATCCGATCCTTAAAAATCTTGGCATCATTAATAAAACTATCGATTGTTTTATTTATAGTACAAATATTATTTGTACGCGAAGGGAAGAGCATACTAACGCTGCCGTTCAATATTAATATTACCGACCGCGGGTTGTTGTTTTCTCTGCTGTTTGTGTTACGCATTATGGCGGCGGCTCTGCCGTTAACCCTTGTACTTTCGGTGACAAAGATCAGTGCCATTGCTCAAAGCCTCGTGCAATATGTTAATATTCCCTATAAGTATACGTTTGTTTTGACAACGGCGATCCGTTTTATTCCGCTTTTTGCTCAAGAGATGACGCACATTATGGAAGCGCAGATGGCACGCGGCGTTGCATTTGACACGAAGAATTTTTTTAAGAAAATTCGGCTTATCTTACCCCTTTGCGTACCGCTCCTGATTGTTTCGGTTCGGAAGATCGAGTCTGGCGCTATTTCCGCCGAACTCCGCGGTTTTAACCTTCGCAATCGGGCGAGTATGTATAGACGTTACCGCTTTAGCCTTAGCGATCTCATTATTTTTCTGGGCGGTATCAGCGTCGTCATCATAAGTGCGCTTAGCAGATTCCTTTAAAAGAGTTTTAATAGGGGGACAGACCTCTTGTCTCTGGGAACAGACCTCTTGTTTTTGGGGACAGACTTCTTGTTTTTGGGGACAAACTTCTTGTTTCTGGGGACAGACCTCTTGTTTCTGGGGACAGACCTCTTGGTTTCGGGGATAGACTTCTTGTTTTTGGGGACAGACCTCTTGGTTTCGGGGACAGACCTCTTGTCTCTGGGGACAGACCTCTTGTTTTCGGGGACAGACCTCTTGTCTCTGGGGACAGACCTCTTGTCTTCGGGGACAGACCTCTTGTCTTCGGGGACAGACCTCTTGTTTTCGGGGACAGACCTCTTGTTTTCGGGGACAGACCTCTTGTTTTTGGGGACAGACCTCTTGTTTTTGGGGACAGACCTCCGTGTCTCTGGGGACAGACCCCTTGTTTCTGGGGACAGACCCCTTCTTATTCTTAAAATGAAACGACCGTTTTAGAAAATCAAACGACCATTTTGAAAAATGAAACGACCGTTTTATTAAAATGAAACGACCGTTTTAGAAAATCAAACGACCGTTTTAGAAAATTAAACGACCGTTTTGTTAAAATGAAACGACCGTTTTAGAAAACCATACGACCGTTTTATTAAAATCAAACGACCGTTTTAGAAAATCAAACGACCATTTTGAAAAATGAAACGACCGTTTTAGAAAATCAAACGACTGTTTTAGAAAATGAAACGACCGTTTTGTTAAAATGAAACGACCGTTTTAGAAAACCATACGACCGTTTTATTAAAATCAAACGACCGTTTTAGAAAATCAAACGACCGTTTTAGAAAATCAAACGACCGTTTTAGAAAATCAAACGACCGTTTTGTTAAAATGAAACGACCGTTTTA
>JAISSB010000027.1 GCA_031273325.1 Treponema sp.
TCATTCTTAGCTAATTCTGAGTCATTCTTAGCTAATTCTGAGTCATTCTTAGCTAATTCTGAGTCATTCTTAGCTAATTCTGAGTCATTCTTAGCTAATTCTGAGTCATTCTTAGTTAACTGAGTCTCAGGGTCTGTCCCCCTTTTGTCGGGAATCTATCTTCATAATTTAGAGGTCTGTCCCCCTTTATCAGGAATCTATCTTCATAATTTAGAGGTCTGTCCCCATTGATCAGGAATCTGTCTTCATAATTTAGAGGTCTGTCCCCATTGATCAGGAATCTGCCTTCATAACTCAGAGGTCTGTCCCCGTCAGTTAGGAATCTACCTTTATAATTCAGAGGTCTGTCCCCATTGATCAGGAATCTGCCTTCATAACTCAGAGGTCTGTCCCCCTTTTGTCGGGAATCTGCCTTCATAATTTAGAGGTCTGTCCCCATTGATCAGGAATCTGTCTTCATAATTCAGAGGTCTGTCCCCATGAATGATAAAAGTACGTATTCTTTTAAAGAAAAGGAGTATGTGTGCACAAACAACTACGGATTTTTTTAATGTTGGGTATTTTCGGAGCGCTGTTGACGGCCTGTTCTAGTTTGATAGTAGTTTTGGATTCGTTTTTAGAGCGTTATCCCTCCACTCAAGAAGGAAAAATAGAGCTATTCATCGACAATAAAACCCATGAAACCATCGTTGTTTTTGTGACCGATTATTTTTCCGGAGTAGAGTTAGCCCGCATTCCCACACAAACAGAGCAAAAAATACTCGTAACCAAAGGACGCTACCTCTACATCGCCGGAGGGAATACCCAATTACAGTATAGAAAACAAGCTCCCCTTTCTGACGGAGAAACATGGACCATATACTGAGTATATTTTTAAAAGGAATGCGGTTATACGGCGTTTCGCTTTATTTTTTTCGTGGTTGTCATTTCCATAGGTTTGTCTAAAATCGTGACCCGTTCAATCTTTTGGTACGAGAGCAGCCGCTGATTAACTTCTGAAATAATTCTGTTAATAATCTCTTTTGCCGAATTTTGCTCTTTGCATGTTTCCGGATTAGGAAAGACGAGAGCTTCAATCCGTTCCGTTTTCATTTTTTTATTTGCCACAAACCCTCGCACCAGAATCTGCTCTATTTCGTCATACAGTTGGAATTCATTTTCAATTTCTTCCGGATACACATTTTTACCGCCTTCTGTCACGATTAAATTCTTTGCCCGTCCCGTTAAATACAGGTATCTTTCACTGTCCATATATCCCAAATCCCCCGTCTTTAAATAACCGTCAGGCGTAAAGGTCTTTGCCGTCTCTTCGGGCATTTCAAAGTAGCCGCCCATAACCATGGGGCCCTTTACGACGATTTCTCCAACGCCGCGGTCGTCCATATTAATAGTTTTTACGTCAACTTGAGGGATGATTTTCCCGACGCTTGTTTCTTTATAGTGTTCTATCGGATTGAGGGTAAGGATTGGCGCCGTTTCTGTTAAACCGTAGCCCTGAATAAAGTCAACGCCAAGCTGATTGTACGTACGGAATACGCTTGGCGCTAAGGGACCGCCGCCGCAAATGCAGATTCTCAACGTTGAGAGTGAAGCTTGCCGGAGTACCGAAGCGAATAATACTTTTCCCGGATTTTTGCCGGTTAACTTTTTGATCAAGCCGGAAAGACTCATCAGTGCGCGCATAATACCGTAGATGAGCGGCCCTTTTGCTTTAATACCGCGCATAATGCCGGCAAGTAATTTGTTAAAAAGCATAGGAACACCGAGAAACAAGGTGATCTTTGCCTCTTTGAGGTCTTTGAGAATAGCTTTCGTGACCATACGCTTCCCGAAGACTAATTCAGAGCCGCACGCAATCGTTTCAATAAATACCGCAAGCATCGTATACGCATGGTGGATAGGAAGTAAGGCGTAAAAAACGTCTGTCTCATACAGATCCAAATGTGCTTGGGCAAGAAAACAGTCTGAAACAAAATTTTTATGGGTCAACACAACACCCTTCGGTATGCCGGTTGTTCCTGAAGTAAAGAGAATAGCTGCCCGGTCTGTTTCGCGCGCTTGGGGAATCTGCTCATGCGGTCCGTCAAGATCATAGATATACGTACCGATTCCTTTTTTCAAAGAAATGACGATACGCGCTCCGGAGTTAACAAAATGTTCGTGTTTTTCTTCGTCAGTGAATATAACCGACACCCGTGCGGTGTTGATCAACAGATCGCTTTCTTCATTTTTAATTTGATTATCAATCGGTACCACTGTTGCCCCTGCAAAGAGTATTGCAAGGTAGGCAACCGTCCATTCGGGGATATTTTTTCCGGTTACTGCAACCTGATCCCCGGCACGCACACCGTGACTGTGCAGATAGCGTGCAACAGCTTCAATTTTTGCGAGTGCTTCACTGTAACTCAAGCTCACCCGATCCGGATCGTAAATAGTGAAACAAGGGCGCGCTCCAAAGCGGCTCACGGTAATACGAAACAGTTCCGGCAGTGTCGGCCATTCACCGTTAAAAAACGTTCCCCGATAAGAATCTAAAACTTTCCATGGTGTTCTTTCCATAATAAAATCTCCTATTATTAATTATCTCCATGACATTTGACACTGCTTCTGTCATTTCGGTTGCAAGGTTAATCTTTTTTCTGTACGTCCGGTATGCTATACTTACTCAATGATGGTTCCATTAATCAAAGACCTTTTAACTATGGCAGCGTCCGACTCTCCCGAAGTTACCGTCCGCGGGTGGGTTCGCAGTGTTCGGAATATGGCGACGGTATGTTTCGTCACCGTCAATGACGGTTCTTCGTTGGAAGGAATCCAGTGTACGACAGATACGCAGCAAAGCGAGCTTAAAACCGGTTCTTCGGTTGTGATACGCGGCCGTCTTATTCCGTCTCTGGCGTCTGGACAGACAGTAGAAGTGCAGATCGAAGAACTCACCGTCATTGGGGAAGCTCCGCCCGATTATCCGCTGCAAAAAAAGCGTCATTCCTTTGAATTTTTAAGAGAGATCGCTCATTTACGCGCCCGGACGAACACGTTTGGAGCGCTCACACGGATCAGTAATCGGCTTTCGTTTGCGGTGCATGAATTCTTTCAAAAGAACGGCTTTCAGCACATACACACGCCGATCATTACTACGAGTGACACCGAAGGAGCAGGTGCATTATTCCAAGTGACGACGTTAGATATGGAGCGCCGTCCTTTTGTTCCCGATTACAGTCAGGATTTTTTCGGAAAGAAGACTTTTCTTACCGTGTCGGGGCAGTTGGAAGCGGAGAGCTATGCGACAGCGCTTTCACGGGTTTACACGTTTGGACCAACGTTCCGTGCGGAACATTCCAACACGACTCGGCACCTTGCAGAATTCTGGATGATTGAACCTGAGGTTGCTTTTGCCGATCTCAATGATAATGCAGCATTGGCAGAAGACTTTCTCCATTATCTCTTCGCGACCATTCTCCGTGACTGTGAATCTGATCTTGCTTTTTTTGAAAAAAATATTGAAAAAGCTATTCTTGCGACGGTACAACAGGTTGCTGATTCTTCGTTCAGCCGCATATCGTACACCGATGCAGTGAAAGAATTAGAAAAACAGAATCATTTCACCTTTAAGCCGTTTTGGGGTTGTGATCTTCAGACGGAGCATGAGCGGTTTTTGACCGAACAAGTCGCACAAGGACCGGTTATTGTGACTGATTATCCGAAGGACATCAAAGCTTTTTACATGAAATTAAATGACGATCAAAAGACCGTCCGGGCTATGGATGTACTCGTGCCGCGCTTAGGGGAGATTATCGGCGGGGCGCAACGGGAAGATAATGTTGAGCGGTTGGAACGTCGTATTCGCGAGTCTGGTCTTAACCGGGGTTCCTACGCATGGTATGTGGACTTAAGAAGGTTTGGCACCGTGCCTCACAGCGGTTTTGGAGTAGGCTTTGAACGGCTCGTGCAGTACATTACCGGAATGCAAAATATCCGCGATGTTATCCCCTACCCACGCGCAGCCGGATACGCAAATTTTTAATAAAAAGAAGGGGGCAGACCTCTGAACAGAACCGGGATTTTAAACGGGTACAGACCCTTGAATCAGAATCCGATAACTCTTCCAGAAAACACCTCTACCGAGGATACCGTAGAATACACCGTGGGCATTAATTAATCCAAACAGCGATCTAATTACCGGTGATGCAACCGTTACTTTCACTCAAGCAGCAAAAACAGGAGGCTAATCTCTTAAGTACGAATTCATCGTGTTCTAATCGCGGGCTTCCTCATAAAGGGGAAGCCCTGTTTTATTTATGGGGACAGACCTCTGAATAAGGCAGATTTCTGATAATGGGGCAGACCTCTATGCTCCTCCCTTCTCTAGTTCCACAGTCACCTTTGCATATAGTGGAGTCTTTTTATTGGGGACAGACCTCTGTCTTATTTCTTTATTTTTTTTAAAGGATTCTCCCCAGTGCGTTGAGCATTCTTTTGAGGGTATTAAAAAATCCCCACAGGGTGTTAAAAATATTTGATAGGAGACCGGTAGACCCAAAGCCTCCGCTTCCCCGTTCAGTGGACGATAAACTGTTTTGTTCAAAAGGAACAACGTGGCACACGGGAGCAATAATTAACTGGGCAATCCGATCCCCATTATGCACCGTAACGGGGACAGTTCCCATATTAATAAGCAGTACCTGTATTTCTCCGCGGTAATCGGAATCAATCGTGCCGGGCGCATTGAGTACCGTAAGACCATGCCGGAGAGCAAGCCCTGAACGGGGACGGATTTGCCCTTCAAACCCTAAGGGAATCATTACCTTTAACCCGGTTGGAATGCAGACCCAAGCTCCCGGAGCGATAGATACCGGCTCTGCTATGATAGCGCTGATATCCATGCCTGCTGAACCGTTCGTTGCGTATGAAGGAAGTGGAACTTCAGGAGATTGTTTTACAAAAAATATGTGCATGCGAGTTAACGAATTTCCTCTTGGATATTTTTTAGTTTTTCTTTGATGTGGAGGATAGCTTTGGTATGTAATTGAGATACTCGTGATTCTGTTACGTTTAATACTTGTCCGATTTCTTTGAGCGTTAAATCTTCATAGTAATATAAAATAAGAACCTTTTTCTCTTTGTCCGGCAAAGCATTAATATTATCAATAATAATACGGCGTATATCTTCACGTTCTGCTAAAAATTCCGGATTAAGCGTTTGGGGAGCCTCAAGTTTGTCTCCTATAGAAGAACGGTTTGTATGATCATCACATGCCAATAATTTATCATTGAGAGAAAGTATAGAAGTACCTGATATTTTCAGCATCATTTTATAAAAATCTTCCTCTTTTACCCCAAGAAATACCGCGATTTCTTGATCGGTTGCAATGCGTCCAAGCTTTGCTTCCACAGTCTGTACGGCATTTTCAACTTCACGGGTTTTTTGACGGACAGAACGCGGCACCCAATCAATTGCACGTAACTCATCAAGAATAGCTCCGCGGATCCGGGTAACGGCATAGGTTTTAAACTTGACTCCCTTTGCAGGATCAAATTTATCAATGGCGTCCAGCAGCCCAAATACACCAAAGCCAACAAGATCATCAAATTCAACACTGGGCGGCATAGTTATCGCAATCTTTCCCGCTACATATTTTACTAATGGGGCATACTGCTTGATAAAATTATCGCGAATAGTTGAGTCTCTATTTTTTCTATAGAGTATCCATAAGTTATGCTCTATGTTTTGTTCCAACTACCCGTCCTTTCGTAGCATAGTTTGTATGGCTGAAGCAATGACACTGGGGTCGTAATCTTTATCCAAAGGAGTTTTCTTACGCGCTGAAGAACTCCGACTGGGATTCTGTATCCTCGGCTCAGGTGACGCTGAGTCTGCAATTTCTACACCTGAACTTTGAGCAACCGAAGCGTCTCCGGGAGATTCTTCAAACTCCGGCGAAATAACAGGAGGGATCTCACCTTTATCCCCATCTTGGACCGGTCTTTCAAGAGAATCATCAACGGATATATCAACTTTCTGAATGCTTGCCGACGTATCCTCTACAGTATTAAATAAGTCGGGAAGAAAAGTCTGGATACAGAAAAAAGCCCCAACAGTTAAACCAAAGAAGAGTACACCAAAGATAAGCGCTCGAATACATACAATGAGTAAAGAAGAACCGCTCAGTAATCCTATTAAAAAAGATAATAAGAAAGCAGAGCCAGCACTAATACCACTTACTTTAAAATTAATCATAACTTCCTACTAAACAACCGTTTAAACAGCGCTCCGAAACCATTTTTTTGACGCAGCTCCGTTTTTTCCATGCGATCAACTAAATGTTGAATGCATATAGAAGCTTTGCCATGGTGATCTGTTATTATAAACGGTTTTTGATCCAATACTGCTTGAGCAACCCGCATATCATTGTAAATGAATCCCAAGTATTCCATCTCTATATTGAGAAACTGTCCTACAATATGAGTCATGCGTTCTGCCACTTGTCGTGCTTCCGTTGCGCTTTTAACCTGATTAACGACTAGTTTTAACCCGATGTTTAGATCTTCAAATTGAGACGCAATAATTTTAGCCATACTGTATGCATCGGTAATTGATGTTGGTTCCGGTGTTGTAATAATGATCGCATCATCAGCCGCCGCAATAAAATCAAGGACATTATTTGACACTCCAGCACTCGTGTCAATGATAATAATATCTGCATTGGTTAATGAATCAAGCTCTACGATAAAATTTTGCCGCTCGTCGTCACTTAAATTTGCAATCTGAGAGATACCCGTTACCCCAGCTACCAGAGAAATACCGTATTTTGTTTCTAAAAGAATTTCTTTCATAGTTTTCTGTTTCCGCATAACGTGGTAAAGATTCCATTTTGGAACAATGTTAAGCATAACATTCACATTTGCAAGTCCTAAATCTGCGTCCATAACGACAACTTTTTTCCCCATTCGAGCATAGGCAATAGCCATATTAATAGAAATGTTCGTTTTTCCCACACCGCCCTTACCGCTGGTTACCGTGATAATACGGGTTCGTTTTGGTTCTTTGGGTTTAATGACTGACTCTGTGGAGACGTTTCGTTTCCGCATGAGCTCTCTTAAGCCTTCTGCTTGATCTTCCATAGTGCCATTATCTCCACTGAATTTGATCTGAAGGATTAGACGGAAATCGAGCTTCAATTTTTGCCCGATTTACATGAAAACCTTCAATGTTAATAAGAAAACGAACAATCGAAGCATTTTGAATATTATTCGGAACCTTTTGCCCATCAGTAATATATGAAATTGATTTTTGACGTTCTGCTAATGCACTAATAATATTACCGATACGCGGTGTTTCGTCTAATTTTGTCACAACAACTGAACGGTACGCAAAAGGCTCAAACTGTTGCATAATTTCTGTAATAGTATCTGCTTTTGTTGTTGCAGCAATAGCTAGGTGTATTTCTGAGGAAGTGCCGCATGCATCAAGAATCTGTTTCATTTCTCCTAATTTTGCAGAATCCCGAGGGCTTTTACCGATAGTATCGATGAGGAGCATATCGGTTTCTTCAGAATACAGAGCGATTGTTTTCTTGAGATCGTCATAATCATCAGCAAAGGAAACCGGTAAATCCATAATTTTACTGTAAGCTTCCAGTTGGGCACGCGCACCGATTCTAAACGCATCAATAGTGATCATCCGCACATTTATTGGACGTCTTCCTGAATTTCCAATACCGTAAATAGCTGCTAATTTTGCAATAGTTGTTGTTTTCCCAACTCCGGTTGGTCCAATGAGTGCAATAATACGCGGACGCTGTTGAAATTTTTCTTCTTTATAAATCCTGATACTTTCCCCAATCCATTCTAAAACTGAATCCTGTACCGCATTGTAATCATTGAGCATATCAATAGAACATTCTTTTTTTATGCGTTCCTGAATGGTTTGTCTGAAACCGGGAGAAAAATCGTTAAGTATCAACAACTCGTCAACACGCTTTATCGTTGTATGTTCTGCCGGTACTGTATTGATCGTACCGGCATCGATTCGTTCTTTTAGGGTACGGACTTCATTGAGAACCTGTTGCAGTGTTGGATCTTTTTGAGTTTGAGTAGGCACAACCGCAAGTACTTTTTTTCTTTCTTCCTCAAAATCACTCGCCTTCCGTGACAGTGCAGCTTCAGGAATGTTCAATGACGTCATATTCCGCGGCCCAACATTGGTCACAACTCCGGTTAATTCAACTCCTTCTTTTGTGAAGAATCCAAAAAGCCCACCCATACGGATGGTCTTATGATAGAGAATCGTTACACTTTTGCCATACTTCGTATGAATTTTATTGAGACACTCGGTGTAAGTAGGCGCTTGTTCTACAAAATACTCCATTAAAATTTTCCTACATTGTCAAATGACAAAAAAAGTATAGTATATATCGAATTACAATGCTAGTCTTTTAAATGCAACTGTTCTTACTGTTTTAGCGTTTACCATGGCTTAATAATTAAGCTATCTTTATAAAGTATAGCTCATTTTTTAGAATGTATTCTCCGAGTTTTAGAATGTATTCTACAAGTTTTAGAATGTGTTCTACAAGTTTTAGAATGTATTCTACAAGTTTTAGAATGTATTCTACAAGTTTTAGAATGTATTCTACAAGTTTTAGAATGTATTCTACTAACATTCAGGCTTGACATACCTATGATACTTAGTAAAACTGCAATGTGAAGCATTCAGCTATCGTTGTATTTGTAGGTAACGGAGGATAAGCATGCATTACAGTATTCAACAAATAGAATCTCACAGTATCACTGTGGTACCAGAACATACTTGTTTTGGATGTATGCAGAGCACATGCAAACAACGCCAGGCAATGGTTATTGAACATACCGAGACCGGCTCTTTCTATGTTGGGCAGCATGTAACGATTGAAACCTCAACGCACTCAAAAGTATGGGAATTTATAGTTGCTATTTGTGTGCCGCTTGCAAGTTTCATAGGTATTTTTGCACTTTTGCCGATTTTTATTCCGTATATACCGGAACAATCACAGATAGCGTGCGCCTTTGGCGGATTTTTTATCAGTGCGTGCGTAGTATACCGTATAAAAAAGCAACACACAACACTGTCTATCAAGCCCACCTCTGCCCAATGCGTACCTCTACGTGAAGAGGAACTTTAAGCTGAACAGCATGTTCCATAGCTTGAAGAACTAAAACCGAATCTTTTTCAGGTTCCGGCGATTCTACAATAAGTTCGTCGTGAACCTGCATTAGTAATTGTGCGCGGCTCGCGCTTGTCTTGAGCAATAAATCAAGATCAATCATTGCTTTTTTTACAACATCGGCAGCAGAACCTTGAATTAAACTATTGATAGCCATTCGCTGTGCGGCTGCACGTTCTACTCTATTTGAAGAATTAATACCGAAAATAGTACGGCGACGTCCAAATAAGGTAGTAATAAAACCGTCTTTTTCTGTTTCTTTAATAGTTGAATCCATAAATGAACGGACTCCTTTGTAGGTATCAAAGTAACTTTTAATAAATGAAGCTGCTTCGTGACGTGAAATCCCAAGAGTGTGACCCAATTTAAAAGCGCTCATACCGTACATAACGCCAAAATTGATCGCTTTTGCCATTCGACGCTGCTCACTGCTCACCGATTGTTCCTCAATATGAAAAACAAGAGAGGCGGTTCTGACATGAATATCTGCATTATGTATTAAGGCTTCAAGGAGATGTTCATCTCCTGAAATATGTGCAAGCATTATTAATTCTATTTGACTGTAATCCGCCGCAATGAAGCTCATACCCTCTGAAGCAATAAAAGCTTCACGAATTCTGCGCCCTTCGGCTTCCCGAATCGGGATATTCTGTAAATTCGGTTCCCGGCTGGACAGCCGCCCTGTTGCTGTTCCTGTTTGTATAAAACTGGTATGTATCCGTGATTCTCTGTCAATTCCATTAATTAACGTGTCAAGGTACGCTGACTGTAATTTGCTTAATAACCGGTAGCGAAGCATCAATGCCGGCACCGGATCTTTATCCTTTAACTCTTCCAAAATATCACTGTCTGTTGAATATCCGCTCCGTGTTTTTCTTGTCGGCGGTAAGTTTCGTTCAGTGAATAATATTTCTTGCACTTGTTTTGGTGAAGCAGGATTAAAAGAATGTCCGACAGTAGCATACAGTGTTGTTTCAACATTTTTTAATTCGGCGCTAATTTCTACCCGGTATTTTTTAAGCGATTCAAGCTCAACTTTAACACCGACATGTTCCATATGTGCTAAAATTGGTACCAACGGCATCTCTAATGTCCAAAATAACGATTCTAAACCGGCTAACTGTGGTTCAAACAATGTTTTTAGCCGCATACAGAGATCGGCGTCTTCGGCAGCATAGCGAATCGCTTGATCCAAAGGCACAGTATCAAAGGTTTGTCTTTCCGGAACAACGGCATTGAATGGAAGCCCTTCATAATTAAAAAAAGACCGTGCAAGAGAATCTAAGGAATATGACCCGCGATCCGGTTCAATAAGCCATGCGGCGATCATGGTATCAAAAAACCGACAGTTAAAGTGTGAGATTCCCCATGCTCGTGCCACGGCATAATCATATTTTAGATTGTGCGTTATCACAGTTACTGCGGAATCAGCAAAAAGTTGTTCGAACAAATCTTTCACGATATACGGTTCTAAAGAGGGAGCAATTCCAGCATGATGCGCCACCGGCACATAGAATGCTTCTTTTGGCTTGAGAGCAAAAGAAATTCCAACGGGGTGTGCATGCCACGAATCTAACGAATCTGTTTCAAAATCCAGAGCAATATACCGTTGTTTTCGTGCTTGCATAACGTACTGCTGCAATGTCGCCCGGTCAAGCACTGCACGGTACACCCCTGAACCCGATAAAGAAGGAACCTGCGGAGTATAATCAATTGTTACTGTCGGATCTAACATTTTTGCAGTTTCTTGCATACCTTCACGGATTAATACGACAGCGCCTGCATGGCGATCAAGTTCTGTAACGGACAATGAATCAAGATCACACGGTTCAATCGGCACTGTGGTACAGAGCGTGATCAACGTTTTTGAAAGACGTGCAGATTCATGACCAGTGCTTAAATAGGTAGCAACAGATCCTTTGATCGCAGCGATATTCCGGTATATTTCATCCAATGTTCCATACCGGCTTAACAGCCGTGCCGCAGTTTTTTCTCCAATTCGTGCAATACCCGGAATGTTGTCAGATTTATCGCCCATCATAGAGAGCAGATCAAGAATTTGATCGGGACGAATTCCCCATTGCGCGCGTACCGTCGCTTCGTCTACCATTTCATACAACGCACTGTCCACTTTGTGTCTTAATACGAAGGTTTTACTGTCAATCAACTGTAATAAATCTTTGTCTTCAGAAATAATATAACAGCATCGAGATTCTTCGTGTGCGCGCTGTACCAGCGTTGCAATAATGTCGTCCGCTTCATACCCGCACAGTGAAAAAAGCGGCACCCCTAAAGCCCGAACAAATTTTTCAATCAGGGGAACTTGAGCATGCAGATCTTCGGGAGCGTGGTCTCGGCTTGCCTTATACTCCGGATACTGGTCGTGCCGAAACGTTTTTACCGGAGAATCAAAAACAAGTGCAAGATATTCCGGACGGTGTACGGTCATGTCTTCAGTACGAAACCCACTGTCAAGAAGCTGTATGAGTGTTCGCGCAAAGCCAAAGAGCGCCGAAATATTGATATGATCTTTGTTAAGGATCGGATGTTTAAAAAATGCAAAATAGGAACGGTAGATAAGTCCATAGCCGTCTACTATATAGAGCGGTTTTTTTTCAATCATTAAAAGGTTTCCCATGAAAGAGTGGGTATGGGCCCACCTGGACTTGAACCAGGGACCTACGGATTATGAGTCCGCAGCTCTAACCAACTGAGCTATGGGCCCCACATCGTCACTATACAACAGCTCCTCAAAAAAGTCAATTGATTGGCAGTTTTTTTTGACTCTTCATAGACCGTATTAAGATGACGATAAACGGTTATGCACTGTCTCTTTGACGAGCCAACATGTTTACTGTTTTTTCGTCAAGCGCATACCGTTCAATCAACAATAACGCTCCAATAAAAATAACTACCGGCACCGGACCGATAATGATTCGTATTGCAAACAGTGCTGAAGTACTTTGAACGGCGTCAGCACTGTAGCCGCCGATATCTAAGATCATACCGGACAAAAAAACTGCAAGCGACTGTCCTACTTTTGCAACAAACGTCCAAATACCGTAGTATGCCCCTTCTTTATGGTCTCCGGTGCGTGAAGCTTCATAGTCAATCGCATCCGGAACCATTGCAAACGGAGCAACATAACTAAAGCCGACACCAATACCTGCATAGACCATCATAACGAGAAAGAACAAGGGTCCCAATATATGTCCCACAGTAAAAATAGCAGCGCACGCGGTTGCAATAATGACGAAACAAATTTGATACGTACGTTTTTTTCCGATTTTTTTTGATATTAGAACAGACACCGGTATAAAAACCATAGCAGTAAGCAGTAACAGCAGCATTGCGGGTGTCGTAAGTGCTTCATTATGATAGATATATTTGGTATAGTACACCAAAATTCCCTGTAACAATGTGATTCCGGTCAGATGGAGCGCATAGGTCATCAGTAATACAACATAGGGACGGTTCGTAAACACCACTTTATACGTGGCAAAGAACGGTTCAGTGGGAATAGTGTGGTTTGTTTTCTCTTTTGTACCAAAAAAAGTTAAAAGGGTTGTCCCCGCAATGATCAACCCTAATATCAATCCTACCATAGAAAAACCAACTGTCTGATTGGGAAACAGACCGACTATCGGTTGCACCGCCGCAGCGCCGATAATAGTTCCAAACACTGCACAACCGAATCTATACCCGTTGAGACTCGTGCGTTCATGATAATCGTCGCTCAGTTCGGGGGTTAGTGAAGAGTAGGGGATATTAATGATCGTACTTGCAGTGTTGAGGAACATCAACGCCACGGTTGCCCATACTGTCAAGAGACTCACACTGTCAATAGCGGGCTTTGTGAAAAAAAACCACATAGTTAATACCATGAGCGGCGCTCCGATAAGTAAATACGGACGCCTCCGCCCGAACCGGGTTTTAGTCCGATCAGAGATATACCCCATGACCGGATCTGTTACTGCGTCCCATACTTTCCCGACCATAACGGCAATCCCGGCAAGAGCAGCCGCAAGTCCAACCGTATCGGTTAAATAATTGAGACACCAAAAGCCGGTGACCGTAAAGAGCATATTACCCCCAAGGTCAAAAATGCCAAAACCTAATTTCTGTCGAACAGTCAACTGTGCCATATTTATCCTCGCTTTTTAATAATTATATACAGCTAAATATAGCTCATGCGTAGCTAAAAATGACTCATCTTCAGAGGTCTGTCCCCGTACAGAGAAAAAAAGACTTCTTCTGCCGGAGAAGCCCTCTATTAAATACAAACTTATTCTAAGAGATTATCTTTCGTTTTCTTAGTTCTTCTTCATTGCCTTCTTAAAATCAGAGGTCTGTCCCTGTGTAGAGAAAAAAGACTTTCCCACCGGAGAAGCCCCCTATTAAATACAAACTTATTCTAAGAGATTACCTTTCGTTTTCTTTACTGCCTTCTTAAAATCAGAGGTCTGTCCCCATGGAGAAAAAAAGACTTCCCTCGCCGGAGAAGCTCTCTATATAAATACAGACTTGTTCTAAGAGATTATCTTTCGTTTTCTTTACTGCCTTCTTAAAATCAGAGGTCTGTCCCCGTTCAGAGAAAAAAGGTTTCACTCATCTTCAGAGGTCTGTCCCCTTATGGAGAGAAAAAAGACTTCTTCTGCCGGAGAAGCCCTCTATTAAATACAAACTTATTCTAAGAGATTATCTTTCGTTTCTTTTACTGCCTTCTTAAAATCAAAGGTCTGTCCCTTGTGTAGAAAAAAAAGGCTTCCTCGCCGGAGAAGCCCTCTACTCTTCTTAGGTACAATGCTCTAGGCTTGTCCAAAGCTATGGACAGAGCACAATTATTACAAAACTACAAAAAAAAACGGCGGGACTGTTGCATAGCACCCGCCGTTTCAGCCGTCTGCCGTACTAGCTACGGCAATACGGCAGCTACAATCTCACCCCAATCACCCTTAAGCCCGCGGCTCTTGGACTGGAATGCCCCGCAGTAGGCAATCCGCTTCCCCTCGTCGCTGCTCTTGTGTTCGACCACAAAGGGATTGCGGGTAACGAGCTGGCTGTGTCCAAAATCTTCCGGGTCGGTCGGCATGGGGTCGTCCGCCTCAAGTACCTTGTAGACCAGCACCCAGCCGTTGCAATCGTCCGGCACCGCCCGGCTGTCATTTTCCGCAACATGCCAGCGGATCGTGTGCGTCCTGGTCTTTGACGGCTCAATCTCAATCGCAACCCGCCATTGCGGTTTGCCGTGAGCCGTCTTCGTTTTGTCGTAGGGGCGCAGATTCATGCTTTCCAGTTGTGCGTCCGTTACTTCGTCCGGCGCATTGTAAAAATACCGCTGGCAAAAGTTACGCAGAAGCGGCTCGGTGCGCGCACGCGCCTCGAACCGCTCCTCAACCTCCACCTTACTGCGGGTAGGCACTTCTGCGGCAAGGTGTTTAGCGTGCCATTCGGCGTACGCCGCCTGAAGCGCCGTTTGCGCATCCTCCGGAATATGATTCCAGATTGGCGTGTTCCCCGCCGTGTTCACCTGAACGGTATCAATGATAAGCTTAAACTGCGCATCGTAGCCCACATACGTACGGTCAATGTAGTCCATATTCGCTGTTTTTTTGCTCCTTTTGAGGATATATCCCTTCAACAAATATCGGCAAAAATTTTGCCAATGATAAGAGAAACCACTTTAATGGACGGAGAGACCATTTTAGAAGTCTTGGAATATATTCCAGAAGTCTTGGAATACATTTTAGAAGTCTTGGAATACATTCCAGAAGTCTTGGAATACATTCCAGAAGTCTTGGAATACATTCCAGAAGTCTTGGAATACATTCCAGAAGTCTTGGAATACATTTTAGAAGTCTTGGAATACATTCCAGAAGTCTTGGAATACATTCCAGAACTTGTAGAAACTATTCTAGCGGGCGGAGAGACCGTTTTGTAGATCATGGTTAGCCGATTTTAAAAAGAACTATGCCTTGTCTTGGGCTTTGCAATGTTCGGCGAGGGTTTTTTCTATCGCCTCGGCAACTATCCGCTCAATATTAGCGGCAACGGTCTCCTGCAAACGGTTAAGAGCGTTCTCCGCTCCAGAGGGCATATAAAGCAGTTTGTGGGCTTCGATTTCCAAGGCCGAGGCAAGGCGTTCCCGCCTATCGGCGGAGGGAAATGTGCGGGCACGTTCAACCATTGCAAGGTAATGAGTTGAAATGTCGGCCTTTTCCGATAGTTTTTCCTGTGTCAAGCCTAGTTTCTGGCGGTTTATCTTGAAATTTCGAGCTAATATTTCTCTCATGTCTGTCATGTCTTTTAGTCAAATAACCTCTTTGGCAAGAATAATATGGTTTGACTCATTTCCTTTATGGTCATTGTTACCTAACCTTGAAAAGGGCTACGGCTTATCCTGGGCTTTGCAATGTTCGGCGATAGATTCTTTTATGGCTTCCCGGACAACCTGCTTCATATCGGCAACAATCGACTGATGCAGACGTTCAAAAGATTCATCAAGAGTACCCACTAAAAAGTTGGTGAGGTTCAACCGCAAGGGCTTTGGCAAGGCGTTCCAGCATTTCTGGCTTGGGGTATTTATTGCATGTCTCGATCATGGCGATATAGTGGGTGGACACATCGGCTTTTTCGGCCAGTTGTTCCTGCGTCAAGCCTAGTTTCTGGCGGTTTATCTTGAAATTTCGAGCTAATATTTCTCTCATACCTGTCATGTCTTTTATTCAACTACCTCTTTGGCAAGAATATATGTTTTATCCCGCTCGACTCATTTCCTTTATGGTCATTATAGTTTGTCTAAGTGTGCATATTCCTATAGAATTTATGATTCCTTAGTGAAATTCAAGGAATCGTGCTGCAAAGCGGGTCAGTTTGACCTAATCCCTGCCCCTGTGGGTGGGTAGTTAGCATAAGGTGTTGGAAAAGTCAACGCCAAGGAGTTTTATTATGAAGCGGTGTTACTGGTGCAGAGAAATTTTAGGAGATTCTAAAATGAAGAACACGTTCAAACGTTTCTGGATTTTTGCCATCGTTACGGCACTAGGCTTTTTAACGGTCGGTTGCTCCACCGACAACTACGAAATGCTTAACGGCGTTTGGGACAGAGGAGATATTGTTGTTACTTTTAATGATGATGTCGGTGTTTTCACTGAAATTAAGTCTCATAGTGGTTGGCAGCAAGTACTGAATAATGGGTCAATCAGTATTGGCGACCGAAAGTTTAGGAATATTACCAGAAAAATGAGTGATTTGTCGGGTGAATTGAAATGGAGTTGTCAGGAATTGATCTATAATGATTCCACTTACGTTGTTTTAGGTTGGGAAGACTGTACAATCACTATGGATTCAAGCGGCAAAACTTTACAAACATACACCCTCAATGTTGTTGACCCATATCAAACTTATACCAAAAAGTAGCGGAGGTGTTGTAGTGTGAAAAGCATTGGCGGATTTCCCTTGTCTTTGCACGCATTAAAAGAAGCCCGGCGAGCGCGCGCAGCGCAATGACCGGACAAAAAGACTTTTCTATCAAATCTATCAAACAACAGTATGCGGTATTAATGCGGGTATTTTCTGAATGATGTACATCCCGTAATGCACCTTCCCGTTAGGCAACGTAACTTTCAAGCATCTGTTGACGGGAAGGATGCTGAAGCCGTTTGAGCGCTTTTTTTTCAATTTGCCGTATACGTTCTTTTGTCAAATGAAATTTTTCTCCCACTTCACGGAGCGACATAGGGATACGGTTCTCTAATCCAAACCGGTATCGAATGATTTCTGCCTCTTTTTTGTCAAGCGTGCTCAGGACGCTTTCAATTTCATCGTGAAGCGAGCTTTGAATTGCATAATCATCGGGACTTTGATACTGTTCGTCAGCAATAAATTCCCCCAGAGAAGAATCTTTTTCCGTACACCACGCGTTCTCTAACGAAATTAACTCGCGGCTGATATTCACAATATCGTTGACATGTTGAGCGTCCATGCCCAATAAATTAGCAATCTCTTTAATTTCTGACTCTTCGCTGTGACTCTCCTGCACAATTTTACGCGCCCGCTCAATCTGAATTAATTCGTTTGCCCTATTAAGGGGAAGCCGAATCATACGCGCTTTTTCACAGAGTGCTTTGAGAATCGCTTGGCGAATCCACCACACTGCATAAGAAATGAAGTGATAACCTTTGTTTACATCATACCGTTCAACGGCACTCAGTAAACCGATATTTCCTTCACCAATCAGATCCATAAGTGACAATCCCTGCCCTTGGTATTTCTTTGCCACATTGACCACAAAACGCAAATTTGCATTAACAAGGCGTTTTACCGCTGTCTTGTCGCCGGCTGCCGCCGCGCGTGCTGTTTCATCTTCCTCTTCCCTCGTCAAGAGCGGAATACGGTTTATCTCTTTCAAGTATTGTGAAAGGATAGTAGTTTCTTGTGAAACAGAATGCGATTGTACTTTAGCCATTGCTATCCTCCTTATCGGTTTTTAATAACTAGCAAAGATTGTGCCAACTGCTATTATTTAAGATTTTTTACAGCTTTATCCCCCCAATGACAGTGAAAATTGCACTATCTCTTTCATTAATGTATACTGTAAAAACAATCTTGCCGTTATGACGCCCCATACCGGCGGTTGTGATCGTGAATCGAGTCACTTTGACTCGATCAAAAAAAAAGACAGAAACATTGAGTCAAAAGAACTCACTAGGGAAGAATAGGTATGGATATACAAGAATTTATACAAGCTGTCGGAAAGCATATTCGTGAGGCTGATCCCATAGAGCTTCTCGTGAGCGTGCTGGGAACCATTGCTATGGCACTTGCAATTATTATAGTTTTTAATATTTTGCAATTAATTATCGGAACATTATTAAAAAAGCATTTAAATGGACAACGTACCCTTTTATTAAAGAAATCGATTAAATATACCGGCTTTATTATGGCGCTCCTTTTTATATTCAAAAGTATGGGAATCGATACGTCAGCACTGTTAGGAGCTGCCGGAGTTGTTGGTATTATCATTGGTTTTGCTGCACAAACAACGGTTTCTAGTCTTCTTTCCGGTCTTTTTCTTTTGTCAGAAAAATCATTTAAAGTCGGTGATACCATTCAAATAGGAAATACTTTAGGCATTATTTTATCGGTCGATCTCTTATCAGTTAAGGTTCGTACGTTTGATAATATCTTTGTGCGTATTCCTAATGAAACATTAATTCAAAATAATTTAATGACCTTAAGCCGTTTCCCCATCCGGAGGCTTGATTTAACTTTTACCGTTGCATACAGTGAAGATTTAGAAAAAATACGTGATGTGGTACTTGATATTACTGCAAAAAACCATTTTGTGTTGGTAAATCCTGGACCTTTATTCCGTGTTGATAAACTGGATCTTTCCGGAGTGCAGATTATTTTAAATGTATGGTTTGATTCAAATTATTTGCTTGATACGAAAACTTCTATGCTTATGGATATAAAACAGCGATTTGAAAAAGAATGTATTGAGTTTTCGAAAATCAATATTCAACCGTTTCCGGTTGGTACGGTATAATGTATACAACATCACAATAGGGAGATATATATGAAAATTAACGGAATATTGCTCTTTTTTATGGTACTTTTCAGCAGTTGCGCCAGCTCTGTCCCATATCCTTATCAGGACGTTTCTTCGGTGGAATATGACAGTGTATACCGCGAACCTGAAGGACTTGGCAGTATCCTTCCGCCATACGATAAGCCATTAACCGGTGACAATGAAATACGGGTACATAATCCCAACAGTTATCCTGTGTTGGTTGGTATCCGTAATAAAGAAGACAGTGGAATAGATATTATTGTTCCAGCACAATCAACAGGTTCCGGATATGTTCCTGACGGGAATTATGCAGTATATTTTGTTTTTTCTCCCGATCCGAATCTATTATTCCGGGGAGATAATATTAGGCAATTTTCAGAAAACATTGCTGAAATTCAATTTGGTACCTTTTGGAACGATCCGTATTACACACGAAACTTGGAAAAACTGGAAGAAGAAGCACAGTACGAATAAAATATGAAAAACTTCTTGACTTTTCTTTCAATGCATACAGTATG
The DNA here is from genome assembly GCA_031273325.1 of Treponema sp. GTDB lineage: Bacteria > Spirochaetota > Spirochaetia > Treponematales > Breznakiellaceae > BOBG01. Next base: position 19,296 of record JAISSB010000027.1, read on the forward strand.
TTAAACACGGAGGAAGATATATGCACATGACTATGCGGTGGTTTGGTCCCGGGTATGATCCGGTAACCTTAGAACAAATACGTCAGGTACCGGTTGTTAAAGGGGTGATTAGCACATTATACGCAAAACAGCCCGGTGAATTATGGGAAAAAGCAGAAATTGCTGCCCTTAAACAAGAAATTGAAGATTCCGGATTAACGGTTGCCGGCATTGAAAGTGTTAATATTCATGATGCGATTAAGACGGGAGCTCCTGAGCGAGATAACTATATTGAAACCTACATAAAAACGCTTAAACATATAGGGCAGGCGGATATTCACCTCGTATGTTATAATTTTATGCCTGTTTTTGATTGGACCCGTACTGATTTAGCAAAAAAGCGCGCCGACGGCAGCACAACAATGGCATATAATCAAAAGATTATTGACACGATTGATCCCAATAATATGCAAGCACTGATTGAACGGCAATCGAATGGATTTATGCTTGCCGGGTGGGAACCTGAACGGCTTGCACGGCTCAAAGAACTGTTCGCTCTGTACGACACCGTTAATCCGGAAATATTATTTAATAATTTAAAGTATTTCTTAGAACAAATTATGCCGACTTGTGATAAGTATAATATCAATATGGCAATACACCCGGATGATCCTGCATGGGCAATTTTCGGTCTTTCACGCATTGTAACAAATCAGGAACAGCTGCTCCGTCTTATGAGTGCAGTAGATAACGTACACAACGGTGTTACCCTTTGTACGGGAAGTCTCGGTACAAATCCAAACAATAATATTCCGGAAATTATTAAATCACTAAAGAACCGCATTCATTTTGCACACATTCGCAATCTGTTGCACACGGCGCCCGGACAGTTTGAAGAAGCTGCCCATATCAGTGTTGACGGTTCTCTTGATATGTTCGCGATCGTTAAAGCACTGTATGATAATGGCTTTGACGGTCCTATCCGTCCCGATCATGGTCGGAATATATGGGGAGAAAAGGGAATGCCGGGTTATGGCTTGTATGACCGTGCGCTCGGAGCGATGTACCTCTATGGATTATGGGAAGCACTTGAAAAGCATGCATAGGTTTTAATGAATATGACGCACAAAGCAGAATTACTCTGTATCGGCAACGCTCTGATCGATATATTCGCTACTGTTCCGGAGCATTTTTTTGCACAGTATGCACTCAGCCAGCCGGCACAACACTGTGACTATCACACGGTCATGCATATACTCGAAGCTATCCCTCAATACACGGTATGTTCCGGCGGAGGGGCAGCGAATGTTGCAAAGATTGCTGCACATGTAGGGATACGAACCGCATTTGTCGGGACTGTAGGGAGCGATAAGGCGGGTTCTTTAGACACGTTTGGGACACAGTTTTCCACAGAGTTAAGAGCAGCAGGCGTTACCCCCTTTTTACAAACTGTGTCAGAACCGACCGGTATTTGTGTACTGCTGAAAACTAAAACAGGAAAATCGCGCATCGTTGCCTGTCCTTCGGCGGCGCTTAAGCTTGAATCGGTTCCGGAAGAACTCGTGAATGGGATAAACCTGCTCGTACTCGAAGGATTTATTCTCGATCATGTGCATATACTGCAACCGATTTTAACTATAGCGGAAAAACAAGGGATTCCCATTGCCCTTGATGGAGGTTCTCCGCTCATCGTACAACAGTATGCGCGGCAACTGATTAACTATTGCCGAACTTATCCTTTTTTGCTCTTTATGAACGAAGCTGAAGCTAACGCGTGGTATGAAACGGTGGGGAGCGATTATGAAGACATGTATGCGTTTATTAAATCGCTGACAAAAGAAGGCGGTTTCCCGATCATTGCGGTCAAATTAGCAGGACGCGGCGCAAAAGTTTTTGCAAACGATTGCGAATACCATGTCGGGACAACCTTTCTTGTTTCCAAAGAAAGTACGGGCGCCGGCGACGCATTCTGTGCGGCGTTCATTAGTGCGTGGCTTCAGAACCGATCTATTGAAAAATGCACCTCCCTTGCAAACAAAGCGGCAAGCATCGTGCTTAACGTGCCGGGAACTGCACTTGGAACACACGAAAAAGTACAACTAAGCAAACTATTATCCCCCTCGTTCCATGTATTCACATCCGCATAATCCCTCTCCCGATCAACGGGGACAGACATCTAATTTATGAAGACAGATTTCTGACAAACGGGGACAGACCTTCACGAAGAGACTGTCCTCCATAAACGTGACAGTCTTCACAAACAGACTGCCGAAGAGGGATAACTTTAAATTCCGAATTTAAAAAGCTCTTTCACGACTCTCTAAAGCTTTTTTACAACTCTGTAAAACTTTTTTGCGACTCTCTAAAATCTTTTCATAACTTCGTAAAGCTTTTTCAGGACTCTCAAAATCTTTTCATAACTTCGTAAAGCTTTTTCAGGACTCTCAAAATCTTTTTCAGGACTCTCTAAAACTTTTTTAGGACTTTGTAAAGTTTTTTTACGACTCTCTAAAGCTTTTTTACGGCTCTCTAAGACTTTTTTATGATTCTCTAAAATTTTTTCACGATTCTTTAAAGCTTTTTCATAGCTCTCAAAAACATTTTCAGGACTCTTTAAAGCTTTTTCAGGATTCTCAAAAATATTTTCAGGGCTCCCTAAAGCTTTTTCAGGACTCTTTAAAGCTTTTTCAGGACTCTCAAAAACATTTTCAGGACTCCCTAAAACATTTTCAGGACTCCCTAAAACATTTTCAGGACTCCCTAAAACATTTTCAGGACTCCCTAAAACATTTTCAGGACTCCCTAAAACATTTTCAGGACTCTCTAAAACATTTTCAGGACTCTCTAAAACATTTTCAGGACTCTCAAAATCTTTTTCAGGACTCTCAAAAGCTTTTTTAGGACTCTCAAAAACTCTTTCATAACCCCCTAAAACTCTTTTACCCTTCAAAAAAGCTGTTTCACTGGCGTTGGGGACACGGTGAGAAAAGGGAAACAAGGGGCAAGTAGGCTTTTTTGCACAAAAGCTTCGGTGCAAAGCTTAAAGGGGAAAGGGAGGCAATGGGCGGGTGAGCTTGCAGGCAGATTCTCGATTAATGGGGACAGACCTCTAGTTCACAAAGGCAGATTCCCGATCAATGGGGACAGACCTTTAGTTCATAAAAGCAGATTCCTGATTAATGGGGACAGACCTTTAGTTCATAAAAGCAGATTCCCGATCAACGGGGACAGACCTTTAGTTCACAAAGGCAGATTCCTGATCAATGGGGACAGACCTCTGAGTCTTACAGACAGATTCTCGATTAACAGGGACAGACCTCTAGTTCACAAAGGCAGATTCCCGATTAACAGGGACAGACCTTTAGTTCATAAAAGCAGATTCCTGATCAATGGGGACAGACCTTTAGTTCACACAGGTAGATTCCTGATCAACGGGGACAGACCCTTAGTTCACAAAGGCAGATTCCCGATCAATGGGGACAGACCTCTGAGTCTTACAGACAGATTCCTGATTAATAGGGACAGACCTCTAGTTCACACAGACAGATTCTCGATCAACGGGGACAGACCTCTAGTTCACACAGGCAGATTCCCGATCAATGGGGACAGACCTCTGAGTCAGAACAGCAGATTCCTGATTAATGGGGACAGACCTCTGAGTCACAAGGTCAGATTCCCGATCAATGGGGACAGACCTCTGATTGAGAAATAAAACGCTTTCTCTCCAAGACCCACTTATGCTACTATGCAACTATCTTAACATGAGGGAACTATCATGCAGTTAGCACCTAAAATTTCTTTGCTGATCGGCGTATTGGTATTCATGATCTCGCTGGGTATTGGCAGCGCAGCCGTTATTGTTTCGTTAAGAGTCGTCGAGGAAATCGCATATTCGGCACTGCTCAGTCAGGCAGATTCGAGTGCGTTTATAGTCTCGGCCGAAATAGAAGCGCAACTCGCCGTCCTTCAGGAATTGGCGAACCGGATACGGGTGCGTACGATGAACTATGAGGAACAGCGCGAAGCATTGCTCCCGGATATAGACCGCCTCGGATACTTGGATTTCGGCATTGCTGATATGCAGGGACATGTGCGCTATGTGAAAGAAAGCAATACGACGGCCGACCTTTCACACCGAGACTATGTCAAGCAAGCTCTCGCAGGGAGAGCGGCAGCTTCAGACGTTCTAATCAGTACCGTTATCAATGCGCCGGTGATAATGCATGCAGTTCCTATTACAAACGATGCAGGAACAGTGGTCGGCACGCTTATCGGGAGAAAAAACAGCACCGCAATAACCGATTTTGCTCAATCAATACAGCTCGGCGACAACGATTATATCTTTATGGTCGATCACACGGGAAACGTGATCTCGCACACAAACGTCGAGCTGGTGATAAATCAGTACAATCCGATCAACGATCTCGACCCGAACAATGCCGAACTCAGACGCACCGTTCAAAGAGCGCTTGAACAAAAGCACGGGACGGCTCAATACAGCTTTTCCGGACGCGATATCATCGTCGGCTACAGTCAGGTTCCCGGCTTTTCGTGGATCCTCTTCGTCACTATGGATAGAGGAGAGCTGCTCACTGTAACGGACAATCTCAGAAACACTATTATTATTATCGGCCTCGCGTTCCTGATCATCGGGATCGTCTGCGCTTATATTATCAGTGCGTCTATTACCAAACCAATCGTCTATTTATCGCGCATTTTGAAAGATGTTGCGGCCGGAGACCTTACGAAGACCTATACCTTTAAATCCCGTGACGAGATCGGCGATATGGTGCGCTACTTTAATCAAACTATTGAAACTATAAAACTGCTTATAAGCGACATTAAAGATCAAACGAAAGCTTCAAGTGATATTGGTACTGTCTTGTCGGTTACCGTCAATAAAACAGCCGTGTCCATTGATCAGATCGTGGAGAAGATTCACAGTATTCAACAGAAAATACAAAATCAATCGGATTCGCTCCAAGAGATAGACACTGCTATGACCGATATTATCGGCGTCATTCACCATGTGACCGATGCTATTAATCACCAAGCAACGCGCATTAGCCACTCGTCTGACGCTATCAAACAGATGCTGGGCAATGTAGACTCGGTACGGAAAACCTTGGTTACGAACATGAACGATGTGAGCAGTTTGTCAGAATCGTCTAAAGTCGGACAAGAAAGTATTCTTGAGGTTGTTCAAGATATACGGACAATGACTAAAGAATCAGAAGGGTTACTCGCGATCAACAGTATTATAGAAAATGTTGCAAATCAAACGAATCTCCTTTCGATGAATGCTTCTATTGAAGCTGCCCATGCAGGAGAAGCGGGAAAGGGTTTTGCCGTTGTTGCAGGTGAAGTACGGAAATTAGCTAAAAATGCAGCAGACCAATCAAAGGTGATTGCTAATACGTTAAACACTATTAAGGATGCAATCAAAGAAATTACTGGATCAACTGATTCCGTTCTCAATAAGTTTGAACTGATCGATAATAAAATTACGGTCGTTTTAAAGCAGGAAGAACAGATTAACCGGGCAATAGATAACCAAGGAGCAGAAAGCTCTCTTATTTTGGAATCGATGCATGACTTAACGGACATTACCCACGACGTACATGACGGTTCAAAATCTATTTTGCAAAAAAGCACCGTGATCGATTCCAGCACGAAAAATATTGCACGTATGGCGCATGCCATTATCGAAGGGATGCACGAGATGATACAAAATACAGAAGAAATAGACAGTGCCGTAAAAAACGTACAAGAAATCAGCATTAATAATAAAGAAAATATTGATACCTTAGTGCAAAAAGTGTCCCGCTTTAAGGTTATTTAAAACGATACAGTCCGTATAGCGGGCGGTTTATGCTTGAATAGATGCGGACAGTATGTTAGATTAGTCTTAATGATTATTATATTACGGATTGTACTGGGAATTATTGGACTGGGACTTGTTGTTTTTGTCCATGAATTAGGGCATTTTTTAGCGGCGCGCCTTGTCGGTGTTGACGTTGAAGCTTTTTCTCTCGGTTGGGGGAAACCGATTCTCAAAAAACGTATTGGTGCGGTTGAGTACCGGATCGGGATGTTTCCCGTCGGCGGATACTGTAAAATGCGGGGCGAAAACGGCTTTCAAGAAGCTTATGCCGCTCATTTGACGGCAGTTCCCCCGGAACCGGGTACCTTTTATGGTGTTGCTCCGTGGCGGCGGATCATTATATCGGCTGCAGGCCCCCTCTTTAATATACTGTTCGCCGTACTTGCACTCGCCGGCGTGTGGGGCGTTGGCTTTTCTATTCAAACACTTGAAAACAAAATAGTGCTTGCTTCAAGCATAGAATCTAAGGAATACCCGGCCGACGAAGCGCATTTGGCTACCGGGGACCGGATCGTTGAGATCGACGGGAAACCGATTGAAACATTTCGGGATATTCAAGAAAATATTGCCTTTAATCCGGAAAAGACTCTTCCGCTTACAGTCGAAAGAGACGGAGAGCTGCACACACTTACGATAAAGCCGACATTGGATAAAACAACAGCAACGGGGCAGATCGGCGTATACTATTGGGCAGATCCGATAATTGCTGCCGTTACCCCCGACAGTGCAGCCGCACGTGCCGGACTACAGTCCGGTGACCGGATTCTTACGGTTAATGACGAACCGTTACTGTACACTGTTGCGCTCGTGCCGATACTTGAAGAACATCCTTTGTTCCTTGAAATAACTTATCGCCGTAACGGTGAAATGTACACAGCAAATCTCCCCGTTTCGTACACGGACACAGGAGCAGCCGATTTGGGTATTGAATTTGAAACGATCACGTACAAAACACCGCAATTGAACCCATTGAGCGCCTTTGCAAAGGGAGTTGAAGAATCGGTGCGGACAGCCGTTATTTCGGTCAAGAGTCTGGGGCTTTTATTCCGGGGTATTGATTTGACTCAAGCTGTTTCCGGACCGGTCCGCATAACCTATATGGTCGGCGACACAGCAACGGCAGCCTTCAGTCAAGGGTTGCATACCGGCTTTGTTACCGTGGCAAATTTCCTTGCCCTTATTTCTATTTCACTGTGCATTATGAATCTGCTCCCCCTGCCGGTGTTAGACGGCGGGTTAATACTGCTTTTTATTATTGAGATAATCAATCGAAAACCGCTCAATCCGCGAGCAATTACCCTCTTTCAAACGGTTGGAATCATTCTTATCTTTGGCTTAATGCTCTTCGCCCTTTTTGGAGATATTCTGTATTTCGTTCACGGAGCTTAACGCATTTCTCACATACAACGGTTCAATGGGACTTTCTTGTGCAAGCATGCTGAGTGCCGGTGCAATTCCCCGCCTTCGATGGGGATCTAAAACCATTCGCTGAGAATCCACCAACGGTTTTAGATCGGCATACAACAGATCAGCACCGGGACCGGTCAAAAGAATCTTCTCGCTTCCTTCGAACCACTGTGCAATACCGGCAGCAGCTATATCACAGTAGGGAGAAAGCCTTTGGCCGTCACGGTAGAGCGCACTAAAATATTTATGCGTTTTCGCATCAATACTTGGAACAACGTAGCCGGGCCAGCCTTGTGCACCGTATGCCATACAATCAAGCGTTGGAGCAGTTTTAAGGGGGATATTAAGCGCACGAGCGATCCCTTGTGCGGTAGCAAAACCAATGCGGATTCCGGTAAACGAGCCGGGTCCCTGTACACAAGCAACAGCTTCTAATGTTTGTACGTGAATATGGGCGAGATTTAAGAGCGATTCGGCAACAGTAAGGATTAATGATTCATGCTTTAAGCCGGAATCAACTTCGCTGTACCAAAAACCGGCGGGAGTAGTAAGCGCGACAGAAAACACCGTCGTTACAGTATCAAACGCAAGAATAGTCACTCGTAGGTCCGCCTGTTACGGTAATTTTTCTTGTTTGTGAATCGACAATAGCAATGTTAACGAGAAAAGCGTCACGCGGAATAACACCGTGAATACGCTCACTCCATTCAATGACGGTAATGCCGTTACCGTAGATTCTTTCTTCCACTCCAAGATTATAAAAATCGGCTTCATTTGCTAACCGGTAGGCATCTATGTGATATAAAGGGATAACGCCGTCATATTCAATAACGATATTAAACGTTGGACTTGTTATTTCTTCATGTATGCCGATCCCTCGTGCAATTCCTTTGGTAAAATAGGTCTTTCCCGCTCCTAATGCACCGTGCAAAGCAACAACAGCATTTCTTTTAAGCTGTTGTTGCGCGAATAAAGCTCCGATTGCTATTGTTTGCTGGGGGGTAGTAGACAGTGATTCAAAAAGGTAGGGAACCGTCATGATCCATGCTGTGTATACGTTGTTTTAAACTTCTTCTTAGAGGAACCAAGGGATAATCGACTGTGTCATTAACGGTAAGCAACACTGATTTTTCTCCCGTTGGTTTTGTTTCAATAGAAAAATCAATACGACTTTCAATAATCTTATTCAATATTTTAATGACAGCCGTTCCTCCATAAAACATACGGTAGTAAATTGGGCTTGCTTTTCGCACAATATCTTTGATTTCAATTATTTCCATATATAAGCCACCACTACAGTTTATCCTGCATCTTATATAAAAACGGGAAAAACGTCAAGAATGTCAAAAGCGCCCCACAATAATTCCGGTTACAACCCACTGCATGACTGCTTCAACTCTTAACCGGATAGCAGTCGGAATATCAACTCTATCTACAATAAAATCGGCGATATGCGCGCCGGCAATACAGTATGCAAGCATTCCTTCACGTACCGGCTCAAAATATAATTGCATAATGAGACCGCTTTCTGCAATAATAGGAACAAAATAAAAATTCATACTTCTAATATTACTCAGTGTGTATAAAAACCGCCGTGAATTCGCATTTATGTCCGCTCTAAAATACGAGTTTCCAAAATTTTCGTCCTGCAGCCGGAAAAAAAATGTTTCTTGCCGCGGAACCGTCGTTGCAGGAGGCGGGTCCGGTACATCAATTAATCGGAATGGACTTTCAACTCGGCTAGCTTCTTCAAAAAGCGGGGTATGATCAAGTGTTGGAGAATGATAGTCGGGATCTTTGAGCGTTTTAATCTGTCCAACCGCATTGTATACATCAATAAATTTCGCATCTGTGGGGATAATCATCAATAATTCTACGAGCACTGTTGGATTTCTGCTTAAAATCGGGTCGGCGAGCGTTTTATCTAATTCTGAGCGGGACAGAAACTGTATCCCTTCAGAACGGTGGACAGAACTCACAAGCCCGGTTGGAGAAAACACTGTTTGACGGTGCTCACGGCTCAATCGTGGAAAGATACTGTCAAAACTGCGGACGTTTTGCCCAAAACAAGGAACGAGTATTAAGCATTTAACCAAAAGCAACCATATATTCTTTTTCATACAAACTCCCAACATATACATTTATGACTTTATCGTGATATTCCCACGAAACTGTTGTACTAATGCGGCCTTATCCGGAGCATTGAAAAATGCTGAACCGGTTACCAATACATCTGCTCCTAAGGAGCGTGCATGTCCTGCATTCGATTCATTGATTCCACCGTCCACTGCAATAAGAAAATTGAAATGATATTTCGCTCTTAATTCCGCAAGGCTCCGTACTTTCTCTAAACATTCCGGAATTAAGTGCTGTCCGCCGAACCCGGGGTCAACAGTCATAACAAGCACTAAATCAACAAAGGGAAGCGACGGTTCCAGCATAAACACTGGAGTTGAAGGAACGATACTGATTCCGGCTTTTTTATGGGCATGCTGTATCACTTCAAGAAATTTATGTACATGTGCAGTTACTTCAAAATGAAAGCTAATATTATCAGCCCCTGAAGCAATAAATACTTCGAGCAATTGCTCTGGATGTGTTACCATTAAATGAATGTCAAAAACTGCGTTACTTTGAGGACGAAGATCCGAAATTAATTTCGGACCAAACGTTAAATTGGGGACAAAGCGATTATCTGTTACATCAAAATGTACCCATTCAGCTCCTGCAGCTTCAATTTCAGCAACTGCCGCTGCGAGGTTAGAGAAATCTGCCCCTAATAACGAAGGGGCAACAATGACCCGTTGCTTAGTATGCATACAATTTAACAGTATACCTTAAAGGTGTGCGTTCTGCAAATAGCCTCACGAGAATACAACTGTACGATTGTTATAGACAAGAACACGCCGTTCAATATGCGCCTGAACTGCACGTGCCAAAACACTTCGTTCAATATCTTGTCCCGTTGCGATCAGATCATCAACCGAAAATTTGTGATTTACCCGTTGCACATCTTGCTCAATAATTGGTCCGGCATCCAGTTCCTCGGTAACATAATGCGCCGTTGCTCCAATGATCTTCACTCCCCGTACATAAGCTTGGTGATACGGTTTTGCCCCAGGGAAACCGGGCAAAAATGAGTGGTGAATATTGATAATACGGTTTGAGTACGCATTAATGAGAGCTGGTGGAATAATCTGCATATACCGTGCAAGTACAATAAAATCAGTACGATACTCGTTGAGTACCCGTATTTGTTCTTCTGTTTGCGCTTCACGGTTTGCCGCAGTAATGGGTATATGTTCAAACGGGAGCGAAAACCGTTCGGCGTCGGTGCGTACTTGTTCATGGTTGCTTATAATGACCGAAATATCAACGTTAAGCGATGCGGTTCTCCACCGTGCAAGTAAGTCTAAAAAACAGTGTGCATACTTTGATACAAAGATCGCCATACGTTGGTGTACTGCAGATTGGTACAGTTCCCATATCATATCAAATTTCCGTGCGGATTCATGGGTAAAAATTGTTTTAAAATCGTCAAGACTCACAGAAAAACATTCTAAATCCCATTCGACGCGCATAAAAAACATGGCAGATTCATGGTCAGTGTGCTGATCAAGGTACACAATATTGGCGCCTAACCGGGCAAGCAATGCGGTAACATTTGCAATAATACCGTTACAGTCAGGGCATACCATGAGCAACACGGCTGTGTGGTGCCGGTTCATTTAAACTCCCAGCGTTGCAGCAAGCACAGCTTTGATCGTGTGTTTGCGGTTTTCTGCTTCGTCCCATGCGCGGCTTTGCGGTCCGTCTATCACCTCTGCAGTGACTTCTTCCCCTTTGATCGCCGGCAGACAGTGCAAAAAAATAGTATCCGTTCTTCCGGTTTTATCCATAAGCGCTTGATTAACCTGATACGGTCTCAAGAGGCTGCTGCGTTCAATTTTTTTCGATTCTTCTCCCATTGATGCCCACACATCGGTATATATTGCGTCTGCACCGTGTACTGCTTCAAGGTCAGCGGTCACTGACACTGTGGATCTGGATTTGGTTGCTATCTGTTGACAGCGAGCCAGAAAATCAGGGTCTGGATTGAGAGATTCCGGCGTGATAATGCATATATTCACACCCATCTTTGCACAGATAACGGTCAAAGAACGCGCAACATTATTCCTTCCGTCACCAATGAATACGAGCAAGCGCGGCTGTTGTATGTTTTCTTCAAGAGTCATAAGATCAGCCAAAGCTTGAGTTGGATGAAAATCGTCTGTCAATCCGTTGTATACCGGTACCCCGGCATACCGTGCAAGTGTTTCAACAGTTGCTTGTTTGAATCCGCGGAATTGAATAGCGCTGAACATACGGCCGAGTACCCGTGCGGTGTCTTCAATTGATTCTTTCGAGCCAAGCTGAATATCCGCCGTTGAAAGAAACACCGGATGCCCCCCTTCCTCTCCAAAAGCTGTTTCAAACGCGCACCGTGTCCGCGTTGAGCGCTTTTCAAAGAGGAGCGCTAATGTTTTACCAACGAACCGTTGTTGTGGTTGTTTTTCTGCCTTTAATTGCCGTGCGCTATCAAGGAGAAAACGAATCTCTTCAGCCGAATAATCAAATAAACTCAGTAATGATCTTCCTTTTAGCATAGTAAAGTATACTACCATAGGCATTGAGTATGAGTCTATCGTTCCTTTTACTTTTAAGAATTTTCGGACGGCTTCTCCGATACAACACGGTTTCTTCCTTTTTGTTTTGCACTGTAGAGGTACTGGTCGGCGCGGACGATAAGATGCTCTGGTTTATCGTTATTTGTCGGCACCATGCTCGCAACCCCGATACTGATCGTTACCGATGTGGTACCAACGTCGTCAATGATAGGAACCTGCGTTTTTTCTACAGCAGAGCGGATATTCTCGGCAATTTGTAAGGCTCCGGCCAGTATAGTGTTCGGCAGCAGTAAGCCAAATTCTTCTCCTCCCATTCTCACTGCAAGGTCTGTCGAGCGCTTTGCCGCTGCTTTAAAAACGTCTGCTACCGATTTTAAAAGACGGTCTCCTTGTAAATGTCCATACCGATCGTTATATGCCTTGAAGTGATCGATATCCATCATAAGAAAAGAAATGGGAAACTGTTGACGGATCGCCCGTTTCCATTCATCTTTCATCCATATATCAAAATATCTCCGGTTTGCCAGCCCGGTCAGCGGATCGGTAAGCCCATACATCATAACGGTCGTAATATCGATAAGCATAACGAGTCTTCCCTGACTGTCGCCGGTTATCTGAATATCATCTGAAATAACATTAAAGAATTTGCGCCGTTCATTTTGAATTATTTCACTGATACTTTCGGTATGACCGGTCAGTTGCAGTGCTTCGCCAATCATATTTTTAATATCGGGATTATCAAAGAGATCAAAAACGGACTGATTTTCACATGCTTGCTGATTCATCCGGTTGGTCATATTAAACAGTGCCTTACTCATATGAATAATGCGGTTTTGTTTATCAACGACCATAATCGGATTCGGAGTAGCCGTAAAGATCGTTTGCAGAACGCCGGTTAATCTCGTGAGGGGCCTGATCAATGTGAAAACAAAGAAGTTGAATGCAATGAATATAATCAGAATGACGAGCAGCATCAGTAAAAAGGTTAAAGTCATGGGCGTGGAGAAAAACGTAACTGCATCAATGGGGCGGACTGCCAGCATATACCAGTCGAGCGACGGGAGATATTTCAGCACATACTGTGTTTCGTCTACCACAAAGGCTGCCGTATCGTCAGGGTTAAGTAGTGACAGTTCTTCTTCGATGATTTTCTTGCCGGCAGATCCAAAGTAGTGATCGACAAAGGTTCTTTCAACGACAAAGGCACCGTCTGTTGCGCCGGTAACCGGACGTAAATCCCCTGCAACAAGCGTTGCGTTACGGGCGCCGGTTATCGCGCCTTTGCTGTTGAACAGATACAGTTCCGCGTTTGATGCGCTGCTGGCACTGCTGTCTTCATAGAGAAAGGAAAGAAAATCATTTAAATCTATTTGAGTACCCACGGTACCAATGCCCCGTCCGTTGTCCCGCACCGGCACATTAATAAAGAGATAAGACCTATTTTGACTTAAGTAATCATAGTCTACGTTTACAATCATAGGCTTATCGGTATTAAGGGTATCAGCATACCACGCATGTGCGGGATTGTCCGGATCATAGGTATTGAGGAATCGATCGCCCTCATAATACCGTTTGTCTTTGTCGCTTGCCCACAAAATAACGTGGCTGTAGGTCCCTCGTTGGTATTCAAGGATTTCCTCAATACCGACCCGCCTTAATACCTCATTTTCAGGATCAAGGAAAAACCGGCGGATCAGGGGAGAGGAAGCAAGCCGCAGTGCAAGCTCAAATTCCCGATTCAGATAATTTTCTACCGACCTCTGCTTATTTCCAATGACTTGTATCAGTTCTTTTTTCGAGTACTCGTGGACAAATTGTTCCGTTCCGTTAAAAAATACAGCACTTCCGCCTCCTGCGATGGCAAAAAAGAAAACGACAGAGAAAATAATCGCTCTGTATATTAGTACATTGTTAATATTCCGAATCATTGACGGTTTTTATACCTCCTTCCTTCACAGTTTTCGCTGAATATATTGTCTTCCTTCAACTACCCCTGGGACAAGCCCAGTGGCTTGTAAATAGCTACACCGGCTGAACGATGGTTATCGCTTCTACTATTGGCTGGTTGAACGCAGCCTGTCCCGATTGCTTTGACCGGGCATACTTATCACGGATATTCTTTGCAGCATTCACATCTGCATGATCCCTGTGTCCACAATGCGTACAGACATACCGAGACTTATTACGGGAGCTTTTGTCAATGGTTCCACATCTATTACATTGCTGGGATGTATATCGAGGGTCTACATTAACTACATTAATGGCGTGCAGTTCACACTTGTATTTCAATTGTTGTTCAAATTGTGAGAATGACCAGTTTGAAAGCCACGAGTTGAACTGTTTTCCTTTGTTTTTCTGTGTTCTGATTCCCGTGAAATCTTCAAGGACCTAGGTCTGTACATCGATCTGCGCAGCTAATCGTTTGGTGATGCAATGGTTGCAGTCCGTCATATACCGCTTTTCCTTGCCAGCTTTCCGTTTGAGTTTCCGCTTTGCTGACCGGGTGCCTACTGACTGTACCTTCGACCGATTATATGCATACTTTCGTTTCACTGCCTTACATTTCTTTGATGAAATATTGGTGCCGTCTGAGAGGTGGTTATATAAGCCTCTATCTATTCCGATAATTGCTTTACCTG
>JAISSB010000036.1 GCA_031273325.1 Treponema sp.
CTTGCTCGCTACCTCAACTGGACTATCGATAAGATTAAATCTCTCGTCTTCGCTATCAGAGCAGAAACCGATATGCTTTCCCAAACCGGAGTCGAACTCGCTGCTCACGCCACAGAAACCGCTGCTGCTATCACCGAAATTACTGCGAATATCCAAAGTATCAAGGCTCGTATGCGGAACCAATCCTCCAGTGTCACCCAAACTACCGCCACTATGAATCGTATCGTGAATCACATTAACACCTTGGGGCAATTAGTAGATCATCAAACTAGCTCTGTGTCCAAATCCTCGACCTCTATCGAAGCAATGGTTGCAAATATCCATCACGTTACTCAGACTTTAGTAAAAAATGTGAATAATATTATCAGTCTTTCCGAGTCCTCAGAAGTTGGTCGCAGAGGTTTACAAGAAGTGTCTGCTGATATACAGGAAATTGCTCACGAATCTGAGGGTCTCTTAGAAATAAACGCAGTTATGGAAAGTATCGCCAGCCAAACGAATCTTTTGTCTATGAATGCTGCTATAGAAGCTGCTCACGCAGGAGAAACCGGAAAAGGGTTTGCGGTTGTTGCCGGTGAAATCAGGAAACTCGCAGAATCGTCTGCTGCTCAATCTCAAACTATCAGTATAGTATTAAAAAAGATTAAAGATTCCATAGACAAGATTACCAAATCAACCGAAGGAGTATTGTTGAAGTTTGAGTTGATTAGGGAAGGGATAGAAACGGTGACAGAACAAGAGAAAGCGGTACGGGCAGCAATGGAAGAGCAAGGAGTAGGGAGTAAGAGTATCTTGGAAGCAATAGGACAGTTGAAGGAGATGACAGGGCAAGTGAAACAGCGGGCAGGAGAGATGCTCGAAGGAAGTGAAGAAGTGATAGGGGAGAGCCGGAGTTTGGAACATTTGACGGAAGAGATAACGGGAGGGATGAATGAGATAGCGACGGGAGCGGAACAGATCAATAGTTCAATGGAACAGGTAGCGGGGATAAGCACGGACAATCGGGAACGGATTACAGCATTAGGGACTGAGGTATCAAAGTTTAAAGTGTAAGAGTATTTTATGAAAGAAAATCCACAGGGTTATCCTGTGGATTAATCGAGGTCTGTCCCCGTACTTACATAAAGCTCTCCAGAACTTACGGAAAGCTTTCCAGAACTTGCGGAATGTTCTCTGCAAGCTGCGGACCATACTCTCTTTGAAACTTTATGGAAAAAATAAAACCCACAGGTTCATCCTGTGGGTTTTATTTCTATAAGAGGTCTGTCCCCGAAAGACTCGCTCGCAGCTAATTCTGACTCATTCGCAGCTAATTCTGACTCGCTCGCAGCTAATTCTGAGTCATTCTTAGCTGATTCTGAGTCATTCTTAGTTAACTGAGTCTCCGTTCTAGTTAACTGGGACTCCGTTCTAGTTAACTGAATCTCAGTGTCTGTCCCCCTTTTGTCGGGAATCTGCCTTCATAATTCAGAGGTCTGTCCCCGTTATCCCGTTCTCACTTCGAGGTCTGTCCCCATACGTCAGAAATCTATCTATACATTCAGAGGTCTGTCCCCGTTGGTCGGGAATCTGCCTTCTGATTTAGAAGTCTGTCCCCTTATCCCGTTCTCACTTCAGGGTCTGTCCCCTTGAGGTCCCCTTGCTTTTCATACCTATTCCAAAATGCATATACTCGTAATTATGAGACGATTATTGATCCTTGGTGCCGGCATTATGCAAGGTCCGGCTATCACCATAGCTAGAAAACTTGGGTTAGAAACGGTTGTAGTGGACGGCAACCCCCAAGCTCCTTCGGCAACAGCCGCTGACCGGTTCGTCGTTACCGACCTCAAAGACAAAGACGCATTAGTGGCGCTTGGACGCAAGCTAAAAGAAGACGGCGGGCTTGCAGGAGTTATGACCGCCGGGACGGATTTCTCAACTTCAGTTGCGTTCGTCGCAGAAAAGCTTGATCTGCCCGGTATTCCGTACGATGTTGCGCTTAATGCTTCGAATAAAGGGCGTATGCGGGCGTGTTTTGAATCGTATGGACTATTGTCGCCGCGGTTTATGGTGGTGAACCAGTGGTCAGATGCTGCGGTGGATAGCTATCCTGTCGTGGTGAAGCCTGTTGATAATATGGGCGGGCGCGGGTGCCGGCGGGTCAACTCAAAACGGGAATTAAGGACTGCCATTGAAGAAGCGATTCATTTTTCTCAGTCGCACCAAGCTATCGTTGAAGAATATATGGAAGGTCCGGAATTCTCTGTCGATGCGATTGTACATAACGGTTCGGTGTGTATATGCGGTGTGGCGGATCGGCATATTTTTTTTGAACCGTATTTTGTTGAAATGGGGCATACGATGCCGACGAGTTATCCCGCTGACACGGTCAATACTATCGTTGCAACGTTTAAGGCAGGGATTTATGCGCTCGGTATTAAAAACGGAGCAGCGAAGGGTGATATTAAATTAACATCACGAGGGGTAATGATTGGAGAAATTGCGGCGCGGCTCTCAGGAGGGTTTATGTCCGGTTGGACGTACCCGTATGCGTCGGGCGTTGAAGCTACAAAAGCCGCTATTCAAATTGCGATTGGAGAAGAGCCGGACCCATGCATTCCGACAAAACAGTGGACGAGTGCAGAACGGGCCGTTATTTCTATTCCGGGTATTGTTGCATCCTATCACAGTGCCGTTGAAGGTATTGAAAAACTTTTTACCCATATTCACGTCGGCTCTGTCGTGAAATTCCCTACGAATAATGTATCAAAATGCGCAAACGTGATCAGCGCTTCACCGCACCGTGACGAAGCGCTTACTCGTGCTGATCAAGCCGCCCGATCCGTCTTGATTCATCTCAAGGTTCCATGCCGTGCAACAGATTCTTTTCTTAAATCATTGGGAAAACCGTTCCCTCCTGACGCATTCAAAGTATCACGGATTATGCTCGCATCACTGAAAACGATAGCAAATCCTCTGCGCGGCACCCTTGCTATTGTTCCCTTTCCCCTGTTTTCAGAATCAGGCTTAACCGATTATGTCGGAAGAACTGTGGACGAGGTGCTCGACATTATCCGGCGTTTGACCAGAAAAGCCCTTCCTTTCCGGACTGACGGCTTTTTCGGACAAAAATTTTGGGCAGCCTTGATACGAGGCTCCTATCAAGGGGGCGTGTATCATGTCGAATATTGCCTTAAACTGAACGCACGGCGTTAATAGGGAGATCTGTCCCCATTGAGTTTGAGGTCTGTCCCTGTTCCGTTAGGGACTTTCCTTGAGCTTTATTTCCCCTCAGCGGACTGCGTTGAGGTCTGTCCCCGTTTTTGAATCAAAACGAGCTATATACCCCGTTAACTTGGTATGGCTCGCAAAATTAGAGGAGATACCTCATATGGTGGCACTTATCATGTCACCTTTGAAATAAACCGATGGTTAATGGAACTCAAAAATCCCGTTATCAAAGCTCTTTTTATACAGATTATCGCTGAAGCACACCGAAAATATGGCTTCAAACTGTGGAACTTCTGTATTATGGACAATCATATTCATTTCCTCATAACACCGGAAGAAGGTGTTAGCCTTTCTCTAATTATGAAATGGATAAAGATGGTCTTCGCTATCCGGTGGAACAAGCTGCACGGAGTGAAGGGACACTTGTGGGGAGACAGGTTTCATGCACGAATGATTGAAGGAAGAGAAGATTTTCTGAGAGTATTTCGGTATATCAACCAGAATCCGGTGAAGGCAGGACTGGTCAATCACGCGAAGGAATGGATATTCGGCGGATTATATCATTACCTTCACAACATTGTTCATATTGTGACAACCTTCTCAGACTTACTCGCTCAGGTCTTCACAGGCTGAGGTCTGTCCCCCTTTAGGCAGAATATTGATTTCGATACTGCTGAACTTGAGGGTGCTGAGGGTCAATAGACAGTGCTTGTCTAAAATAAAATTGTGCGCGGGTTTTATCGTTCTTGGTATGATAGAACAAGAATAATGCAATGATGGTATCGATGTTCCGCGGATTCTCAAAAATACTTAAACGAAGATCGGCGATAATAGATTCTTCACCCGTTTGCGTACGGCTTCTCAAATAATAATAGCGGCTTTTAACTGCCCCTTTTTTACTTTCTGTAATGTGTTGTTCAATCAACGTGTGCGCTTTATCTTTTTGTCCGCTATCGATTAAAATAGCAATGTATGCAAGAACTCCTTCTTCATACTGTGGGTATTTTTGATATAATTCCTGAGCAATTTGCAATGCTTTTGGTATATTAAGTTCTTTGTATATGATGCATGCGTTCAACAGATCGGACGGAAGTTTCCGATTCCTCATAATAAGGAGTATATACTGTTCCGCTTGAAGCCATGCTCTATTTTTAATAGCTTCTTCAACACCAACATTCAGTATAGCTAGTGACGGATCATTTAATGCTAACAGACGGTTGAGGAGGCTTTGAGCGTCCGCTTGATCTTCGGCTCGCGCCGATTGTCGGAGGAGCTGGATAGCATACACCGATGCATCGTCGTCGGCAAAAGAACTACTCGTCAATGCCCGAATATGTCCCAAAGCGGCTTCTGTATTTCGATACCCTTCCGCTTGAATCCGTGCCGATAAAAATAATGCAAGCCGGTTCCGCGGATTATGCACCATAAACTGTTCAACATACGGCTGTGCGCGGAAAAATTGGCGCTCTTCTACCAACACGGACGCATAAAGGAGGCAAAATATACTGTTGCTCGGCTCCTGTGCAACAATGGCAGCAAGGATATTTTCTGCTTCCGCCCACTTTTTACTGTAATAGTATGCCAGCGCAAGCGTTTGAACAACGCTCGTATAGGTAGGAAACAAAGCGTATACCTGTTCGGCACTGTTGAGTGCTTCTGCAAACTGTGAACGAGTAATGTATATCCGCACGATCCCTATTCCCGCAGGATACATCTCCGGCGTACGCTGATAGACTGTTTCAAAGCCGCGCAAAGCTTCGTCTAAACGGTTTGAATGCTCGTCTATCAACGCTAAAAAGTAGGGAGCCAGCACGGCGTCGCTTCGAAGCGCTGCTCCTTTTTGCAAATCTTGTACCGCATGGTCGAACGTGCCGGTATACTGTTCTGAAAGAAGCGCAAAAAAGGGAAGAATGTATTCAAGATAATCAGGACGGGCAGACACCGGGTACACGTACACACCGTCATTGACGTAGCGGAGCGCTTTTGTGTACGGGTGGCTTTGCGAAGGATCAAAAGGGGGAAGCTCCACCGGAATATCAGGATAAATCGACTCCATTATCATGCGGATAACCGCCGCCATAGTGCGTCCAAACTCACTTTCTCTCACCGTCTTTTCGCGGAGCAGATTGAGCGCCTCAAGTAATGAAGAAGGAAGTCCATACTCAACTAAAGCTAAAATCCGCGCGGCAACGCCATGCAACGGGACGGTTGTACCTTCTACAGTAGTATATGAAGGAGTTTTTTGGGACATACAACTGTTGTACACGAGTACAGCAAGAATATACGGTATAATACGGCGCATTAAGTATTCTTTATCCTTATCCTTGTACTCAAGGCAACGAGGAAAAGGATGAGTCCGGCGCTTGCAATCAAAATCGGCCACCATACTTGAATAAAACGGGAAAATGAAAACGGTATAATCTCTAATGAAAACATAAGCAGTAAAAACCCTAGTATAATAAAAATAACGGAAGGAACTAAATATTTGTATTTTAATGTTCCATACTGATTCCAGCCGGTAAGCATCAAGGCAATACCGGAACAAATGGCTAAAACAGGCCACCATTTCTCAATGGATATGAGAAATATATCAAGCGCGGAAAAAAATAAAAGCAGTGTAACTTGCGAAAAAAATGCTGTTATAAAGATATATACCGACCGTCGGTGTACTTTAATAGCAATCACCGTGCACATAATGCCGGCTATAGCATAGCTCAGTGCTATGCTCACCTTTACATGCGGGGCATGCATAATACTTCCAATAAAGAGCGTTATCCCTATACTCATCAGGAAAAATCCTATAATAAAAACTGCCCGCGCAGCTCTCCGCTTGTTATGGAAGAAATACATACAGTGCTAGGCTATCATTTTTTATCTTTTTTGAAAAGACTTTTTTCTTAAATTCTTAAAGGCGGCCGCCGCCTATTAAGGCGATGGTTGCGGCTATAACTGTGAGGCATTCACCGTTGTTGTTCCGCCATAGCGGATCTTCTCTTTCGCACTGTGTCTAATATTTCTTTTAATGCAGGTTCATTATTCGTATTAATGAGTTGTTTCAACAGATCGAGACTCTGTTCAAAGCATGTTATTTGTTCGATGAGATTGTCGCGGTTTTCTAAAAAAAGTTCCGTCCACAGGGGGACGTTGAGCAGAGCGATCCGCGTTAAATCTTCAAAACTGCCCCCGCCAAAATGGGTAATAGCAGTATTTTGCTGACAGTGAATAAGCGCTGAAGCAATAATATGGCACAGTTGGCTGGTGAACGCGATATTTTTATCATGGTCGTGCGCGGTTGTTTCTGTTATACGGCTAAACCCCATACGGTATATTAACTGTTTAAGAAACTGTATATGTTCCGGTTTATTGTGTGCTAAAGGAGTTAAAATATAATTTTTATTGAGAAAAGAACATTGCTTTGCACATTCAAACCCTCCCTTTTCACTCCCAGCCATAGGGTGACCCGGTATGAAATCAATATCCGGACGGATAATGGGTTCTAAAGCTTGAACGATTGGTAGCTTAATTCCTGTGATGTCCGTCAAAAGCGCTCCATGTTTGAACAATGTCATAGAATCTCTTATAACATGCGTGACTATAGCCGGATTCAAACAAAAAAAAACAAGGTCGCATTGACCAAGCATAGCGTCAGTTTTGAGAAACGCTTCGTCAATACACCCTTCTTTCTGTGCCGCCTTGAGTGTTTGTGCGGAAATATCGCATGCAAGTATGCGGCGCGCCGACAAACGGCGGAGCGCATACGCAAATGCCCCGCCCATTAAGCCTAATCCAACGATTCCAACAGTATGCTCTTCAATGTTTAACGACAACATGGAGGCTTCTTCCCCCGGACAGTTCTAACTATCCACATAATAAAAAATATACCAGCTAGAACAACAATAGCACTTATCACAATAATTTCAATCATATCAAACGCCCTATTTGATAAACTAATGTTCCAAGAACAAAGCCGAGAACCAAGAGAAATACTAATTCGAAGCAGAGCCATTTCCAGCCAATTTCTGCTTTCACTGTTGCTAATGCGGCAAAACATGGCGGAATGATCAGGGTAAAAAGCATAAATACGAAGGCAACCAACGGTGAAAGAGCTGGATCGTGAGCTAATGATTCTCTTAACCCGATGCTCTCTTCATCTTCTTCAGTTCCAACACGGTATAAAATCCCCAAGGTTGAAACGATTACTTCTTTTGCTGCAAACCCTGTAACGGACGCTGTTGCTAATTTCCAATCAAAGCCGAGCGGACGGAACAGCGGCTGAATTGCATGTCCCAACCGGCCGGCATAACTTTGTTCCAGTGCAACGGTGCCTTTAAATGTTTCACGGGCTGCTTCGATTTCGTCTGCCGATGCGTCCGGGTTTTCACTGAGATAAGCCGATTCAAATCCGGCGACTTCGTCTCCGCTCAACTCATACTGCGGAAAGGTGGTAATGACCCAAATTAAAATAGCTGACGCCAAGATGATCGTTCCTGCTTTTTTAACATAGGCAATAGTTTTTTCCCACACATGCCACATTAAACCTTTAAAGGTTGGCGCCCGATACGGCGGAAGTTCCATAACAAAGGGGGTTGGGTCCCCGCGAAGCACCGTTTTTTTCAAGAGCAGCGCGCAGAGTAACGAAAGTACTACCCCCACAGCATAGAGAATCATCACGACCGTCGGGGCATGTTCAGGGAAAAAGGCTGCCGCCAACAGGACATGCACCGGTAATTTTGCTCCGCAACTCATAAGCGGCGTAATCAGTACCGTAAGGATACGGTCGCGGGGATTTTTTAAGGTACGGGAAGCTAAAATAGCCGGAACGGAACAACCAAAACCAAGCATCATGGGGAACACCGACTGTCCGTGGAGACCGAAACTGTGGAGAATTTTATCGGTTGCAAACGCAGCACGCGCCATATATCCGAGGTCTTCAAGGAGGGACAGCAGGAAAAAGAGAATAACAATGAGCGGAACAAACGATAAAACACCGCCGACGCCGGCAATAATACCGTCAACAATGAGCGACCGAACATGTTCAAGTTCGGACGGAATAGCTTCGTTAAGCACATCGCTGATCCAACTAAACAATGTTTCCAGCCATTGCATCGGATAATCGCCAATCGCAAATGTTAATTGAAATACAGTCCACAGTACGAGTACAAAAATCGGCAGTGCTAAAAACCGGTTC
Organism: Treponema sp.; assembly: GCA_031273325.1. Lineage (GTDB taxonomy): Bacteria > Spirochaetota > Spirochaetia > Treponematales > Breznakiellaceae > BOBG01. The sequence continues at coordinate 8,402 of JAISSB010000036.1, forward strand.
ATAATAACTTTATCGATGTTTTCTGTGATTAGAAAATCGGGCTTTTTGACCGTATCAACCGATTCAACGACTGCTCCGTGAATGTAACCGTAGCGTTGTTCACTGACGATAATCTCTGAGTATTTGCCGAAATGCTTTTCAATCCATTGAATAGATTGCCGGGCGGCTGCCTTAATTTGTTCCGCTTTCGGGTGTTTTTTAAGGTGTTCAAGAACATTATTGTCTTTTTCTAACAGTTTTATTGCAAAAAAACGAGCGGGATAATGAGTAACGAAGTCAGAATCTGATTCAAGCAATGTCTGCAGCGATTGGATTTGAGATTCTACTTCACTGCCGTAATGAATAGTCTTTGTTTGTTTGTTGGTATCTGCATGCTCAATCGCAGCGCATAATTCTTCAAGACCGATTCCCTTTGAACCAACTGTTTTAACAAAAGGAATCCCTAATGTACTGCTCAACGTGGTCACGTTTATGCGGATACCTTGGGCTTCCGCCTCGTCACTCATATTGAGCGCCCCAATAACCGGAATTCCTAACTCTTGAAACTGTAAACACGTGTACAAACTACGTTCCAAGTTTGTTGAATCCAGTACGTTAATAATAACATCCGGCTTTTCTTCTAACAGGAAATCACGTGCAACAACTTCGTCCACTGAATAGGCGGTTAAACCGTAGATGCCGGGCAGATCCACAAAATGATAATCTACGGCGCCTTGTTTCCGAATACCTTCACGTTTCTCTACAGTGACCCCCGGATAATTACCCACATGGTGGTGTAAGCCGGTTAGTGCATTAAAAAGCGTTGTTTTTCCGCTGTTTGGATTACCGGCAAGCGCAACTAACACAGTGTCTTTCATATTTTTAGTGCTTTGAGCGGGCAGTCAGCGCCGGCTTCGTGCGCGTCTGAGCGGGGTGTGCACTGTTTTCTACGATTTCAACTTCAATACCTGCGGCTTCAGTATGACGGATGAGAACATTATAGCCGATAATCTGCACCTGCAACGGTCCATGCAACAAACCTTCGCGGACCACTGTCCCTATATTTCCGTCAATAAAACCCATATCGGCAAGCCGTTTCCCTATTTCTTTATCTAAGTGTACATTAACTACTTTAAATGTTGCTCCTGTTGGGATCTGTGTCAAATTCATATATTCCTCTCTTTTGTTAGTATCCATTAACAATATTAATAGATAATACTAATCATGTCAAGTGTCTTAGGACATGTTTGACAGACCTTTTGGGGACAGACTTTCTGGGGGACAGACCTCTGGGATTTCTGGGGACAGACCTTCTTGGGGACAGACTTCTTGGCAGACTTGGGGGACAGACCTTCTGGGGAAGGAAGGAGTGGGAGACTTGCTACAGAGTGTAGCAACTTATGAATGAAGGATTGGGAGACTTGCTACAGAGTGCAGCAACTTATGAATGAAGGATTGGGAGACTTGATACAGGATGTAGTAACTTATGAATGAAGGATTGGGAGACTTGATACATAATGCAGCAACCTATGAATGAAGCATTGTGAGACGTACTGCAGAGTGTAGCAACCTATGAATGAAGTATTGGGAGACGTGCTGCAGAGTGCAGCAACCTATGAATGAAGTATTGTGAGACTTGATGCATAGTGTAGCAAGCTTCTTGCAAGGCGCACATGACTTGATACAGAGTGTAGCAAGCTTTTTGCAAGGCGCACATGACTTGATACAGAGTGTAGCAAGCTTTTTGCAAGGCGCACATGACTTGATACAGAGTGTAGCAAGCTTTTTGCAAGGCGCACATGACTTGATACATAGTGTAGAATGTTTCTTGCAGGTATGCACATGACTTGCTACAGAGCGGAGCAGTCTATGACGAGATAGTGGGGGACT
>JAISSB010000076.1 GCA_031273325.1 Treponema sp.
TCTCAGCAATGTAATAGGTGTGGAACCATTGACAAGAAATCCCGTAATAAGTCTCGGTATGTCTGTAAGCATTGTGGACACAGGGATCATGCAGATGTGAATGCTGCAAAGAATATCCGAGACAAGTATGCCCGGTCGAAGCAATCGGGACAGGCTGCTTTCAACCAGCCAATTGGAGAAGCGATAACCACCGTTGCAGCCGGTGTAGCTATTTACAATCCACTGGGCTTGTCCCAGTGGTAGTTGAAATCTGTTCCCAGTTCAACATAATCAGACAATACTGTCCATTGATAAGCCGGTGCGGTATTAGCAATCAGTACGAACTGTAGTTTCGCAATATCGTGGTCAGAAGTTCCCGCAATATTAACCTCGTAGCTTGAATCTTTTGCGATAGATTCGGTGAATAACCCCTGAACTAACCCTTGGTTATTCTCACCGCTTCCCCAATTATTGTAGGTTAACGCGACCGATTCAATTTTTGCCGCCTGCACCGCTTCTTCCACAGCACTGCTATCACTGCCGCCCTTTGCAGCCGCTCCTGTTGTTCCGCAACTCATAATACTGAGCGCTATTAAAAGAACAGCCGCTCCATCAAGAACATTCTTCATACTATTCCTCCTATTTTTCAGAGCGTGCAATGGTTTAACCCGTTTGTCAACTTTTTCACAAACGGGGACAGACCCCGGAATCAAAACAGTAGATTCTTTACACAAACGGGAACAGATCTCTGGAACTTATTCACTTCGGAACAGCATTTATTCACTTCGGAACAGCATTCATTCACTTCGGAACAGCATTTATTCACTTCGGAACAGCATTCATTCACTTCGGAACAGCATTCATTCACTTCGGAACAGCATTCATTCACTTCGGAACAGCATTTATTCACTTCGGAACAGCATTTATTCACCTCGGAACTAAATTCATTCACTTCAGAACAGCATTTATTCACTTCGGAATGGAACTCGTTCATCTCGGAGGGGGACATCTCTGATTTAGAACGGCCGGCCAACGGGGACAGACCTCAAAAAACAAAAAACACTTATGGGGACAGGCCTCTGTTATCCAAGAGACGTTTGACCTTTGTATATATATATACTATACTGACCGTGTCATGCGAAATTACAGTGGTATAGTAGTAGTATTTTTTATGGTTGCAATAACGGGTTTTGCCCAAGAGGAAATACCGCGCTCGTTCCGGAATTTTAGCCTTGGTATGGGTGTTGAAGAGCTAAAGACTGTCCTTGCAAACGACGAAATATTCCGTTTCCGTGAAGACCGCGACGTATCGTTCTTACCGTTACGTGAAGAAGTATTAATAGAAACAACCGGGAATTCTTTTGTACGGCAAGCTTTTTTTCAGCTACGCGGCCAGACAGTGTTTATTATGACGTTTAGGCTTAATACGCAACTTGTTGATCATTACAGTGTGTTTATGTCGTTTATAAAAAAATACGGCGAACCGCTCACGATAGATCCCAAACAAGCAGTGTGGGAATCAGAAACAACTCGGGTCGCTATCGAGCGCCCGCTCACGGTAAAATATATTGATCGTGTAATATTCGATGCTATCGTTGACGAATCACAGCTCCATGCGTCTGAACGCGCACAAATGTTTGAGGATTTTCTCAATGATTTTTAGAATATTAACGAGTACTGTCATTATTTTTGTTGCATTAAACTGTGCTGCACAACCGATTCAATTTGAAAAAAAGACCTTTATCTTAGAAAAATTAGAAGAATTAGAAAAAGCTGATGGATATGTGACTATTCAAGCAGAAATTGCACGGACTGAAGCGCAGCGCACCCAAGGATTTATGCAGAGAAAGAACATTCCTGACGGAACCGGTATGCTTTTTATCTTTGAACGGGAACAAAGACTTTCTTTTTATATGAAAAATACGCTGGTGCCGCTTTCAATAGCTTTTATTGCTTCAGACGGAAGAATACTTGAAATCCATGCTATGGAAGCCTTATCGCTTGCTCTGACTACGTCGCGCCGTTCGGCACGGTATGCCCTTGAGGTTCCCCAGGGGTGGTTTGACCGCGTTGGAATCAAAGAAGGCGACCGTTTAAATCTTGAACCGCTCCAATAAATAGGTATTTTATTGACATTTAAAACATACTATGCTTTAATTTTCCTATGAATAAGACAATAACAGTATGTACCATAATATTTTTAAATGTATTCTTCAGTATTGGTTGTGCAACAACGGACTCGCAGAATTATTCCACTGAAATGATAGCAGATGTGGATCCTATCACGCTCGGAGAAGTAGAAATACAATTTAACAAGATTTTTTCTTCAAAGCTTGATTCCGGAACCGCAGAAATTGTCTTTGAGCCGCGTGAAAATAGAGTTTTTTTGCAATTCCGTTATCAATTTGTAACGTACCGGCAGTATTGGGACGCTCAAAACCGGGGAAAGTTTTCTGCTGCGGTTGAACGGTTTAACCGCGAATTTGAGGAGAGTACCTTAGTTGATCGGGGAACAAAAACCCGGAAAAATTACGGCAGCTTCAAAGGATTAACGGAATGGCAACAGTTTAATATCGGTATTGCTTTCCCATTCCGCTCGCACCCTACGTTCCAACTTGGCTATGAATTTAAAGAAAAAATCCCCTATCTTACTATTTTACAGCAGGACGCTCCTGACGAAACGCGTACAAACGATGAAGTTCAAGCACGTTCTTTGGTAATTATTGTGTATTTAACGCGGAGTCAGGCGAAAGAAGTGAATGCTTTTTTTGATCAGAATTTTTTGAAAGCGCAGGTGCAGTAGCAGAGTCTATAATGTTAAGAAAATCTTCCTCATTGATAATGCTAATTCCTAACAGTTGAGCTTTTTTATATTTCGAAGAATGGGATTCACTGTTATTTGTTACCAGATAATCAAGTCCTTTTACCACAGAACTTTTTACTGTTCCGCCACGTGCTTTAACTTTTTCGGCGGCTTGAGCTCGCTTTAAAGTTATCAATTCGCCGGTAAAGCAAAACGAAAAACCGGTTAGGGGAAGTTCTGTTGGCGGAGGAATTATCGATATAATGCCGGTAGATAACGTCAAATCCATATCTGTTCGGAGCGTTTTCAAACTTTGTACAACCGTTTGAGCAGTAATAATCCCCAAACCATAGACTGCGGCAAGCTCGTTTACCGTTGCATTGTGCAGTTTCTCTCGGGTATTAAAGCCGGCGTTTGTTATTCTTTCCATAATCAATTCCCCAACTCCTTCGATGTCAAAGCCCGCAACAAAGGTTGCAAGGGGGAGCGCACGCGGGCTCCGAATATGATTGATAATCTTTTTTGCTGATCTGTCAGCTATACGCTCCAATGCACAAAGATCTTCTACAGTGAGCGCATAAAAATCCGCTATATGCCGCACCTTTCCCGAATCAAACAAGCGCCGTATTAACATTTCACCAATCTCTTTAATATCAAGGATATTAATCCACTTCTGCAACCGGTGCAAATCTATTTTTGGACATAGCGGATTCGGACAGTAAAGACGCGTTCCTCCGTCAACAAGAGCAGTATTGCAGACAGCGCAGACGGTTGGAACTTTGATTTCCTCTCCACTGTCGTCACCGGGAACGACACGTTCAATCTTGGGAATAATTTCCCCTCGCTTTACTACTATGACTGTGGAGCCAATCTTAAGACCAAGTTCCCGCACTTGAGCGGGGTTACTGAGACTTGCACGGTGTACCGTGGTACCGGCAATACGCACCGGATCAACAATCCCAACCGGCGTGTATGTTGTCCCCACTTCATTCCATTCAACGGCTCTTAATACGGTGGTAACCTGTTCAAGGTCAAATTTAAAGGCAATTTGCCGCTCCGGACGCGCACGGCGGAGATCGGCCGGATTGGTGTGCGGGTCTTTTACCACCAAACCGTCAATATCAACGGCTAATGATTCTCTTTGTTCCGCACTGTATTCCCGAAGTTGAATAACTTCTTCGATAGAATTACAGCTCACGGTTGGAACGACTTCAAATGCTTGAGCGCGCAACCACGCCACTTTTGCTAATTCAGTCTGAAAAAACGTGTCGTCGTAGCTGTTTGAAGCGTCGTATACTATGACACAAAGGTCTTCGCAGCCGATTCCATCTTTTCTGTGCATAATACCGTTCGCTGCATTACGGCAGTTTGCTTTATCTGAATATTTATGCTGCCAAACAGTATGGGTCATCAGTACTTCTCCGCGCACGCCTCCGCTAAACGATTCATCTTTTAAATGGGTTACAACCCCTTTCATGTTCAGTGCATTGGCGCTAATGTCGTCTCCTACCGTGCCGTTTCCCCGAGTAACTGCTCTGATAAACAGTCCGCGCTCATATTGCAACTCAATGCTCGCACCGTCCAATTTGTGCTGGACAATAAAGGACGAAAGCCCTATTTTCTCTGCCCACGCACAAAATTCTTCAGGTTTTGCTGATTTTTCTTGACTTCCCATATAGATAAGATGGGGAACTTTGGGAAAACCGTCCGTATCAGCAGCGCCGACATGCTGGAAGAGCGCACTGTGCGGTGCAATCTCTTTGAGCCGATCCCAATACAAATCAAATTCGGCATCACTGATTTCCGCTTCTCCGCTGTAATACCGTTGCTGATGGTACTGAATCAATTGTTCAAGTTCTGGAGCAGAATACTGTTCAATCGCTTTATCCATAGTTGCAGAATACTACAATTCCAGCACGGTAGCAATCGCAGAAATTTGTCAAAAGGTCTGTCCCCATAGAATGGTGACAGATTTTTGAATCAAAATCGCTGTACACCCTGTTAACTTTGTATGGCACGAAAGAGCAGAGGAGATACCTCTTATGGTGGTACTTATCATGTCACCTTTGAGGTAAACCGACAGGCAATGGAACTGCGAGATCCAAATACAAAGGCTCTTTGTATACAGATTATCGCTGAAGCGCATCAAAAATATGCATTCAAGTTGTGGAATTTCTGCATTATGGATAATCATATTCATTTCCTTATAACACCAGAAAAAAATGTCAGTCTTTCTCTGATTATGAAATGGATAAAGATGGTTTTCGCTATTCGGTGGAATACGTTACACGGAGTGAAGGGACGCTTGTGGGGAGATAGATTTCACGCACGAGTGATTGAAAATAGAGAAGATTTCTTGAGAGTATTTCAATACATCAATCAGAATCCGGTGAAAGCAGGGCTAGTGAGCCAGGCTAAGGAATGGGTATTTGGTGGACTATATCATTATCTCCATACTATTGTTCATATTGTACCAACCTTCCCAGACTTACTTGTCAAGGTTTTCACCGCAGACTTTTCGGTTAAGGGGACAGTCCTCTGACCATCAAACGACCGTTTTATTAAAATGAAACGACCGTTTTAGAAAATCAAGCGACTGTTTTGTTAAAATCAAACGACCATTTTAGAAAATCAAACGACCATTTTAGAAAATCAAACGATCATTTTAGAAAACCAAACGACCATTTTGTTAAAATGAAACGACCATTTTGGAAAATCAAACGACCGTTTTAGAAAATCAAGCGACTGTTTTGTTAAAATGAAACGACCATTTTACAAAATGAAACGACCATTTTAGAAAATCAAACGACTGTTTTAGAAAATCAAACGACTGTTTTAGAAAATCAAACGACCATTTTAGAAAATGAAACGACCATTTTATTAAAATCAAACGACTGTTTTATTAAAATCAAACGACCATTTTGAAAAATCAAACGACTGTTTTGAAAAATGACAAAGGGTCTGTTCCCGAATGACACGGAGGTCTGTCCCTATTAAAGTCAGAATAAGAAAGAACAAGGGGAATAAACATCTGAAAGAAAAGTCTTTTAAGGAGGACAGACCTCTGACTTGAAAAGGCTCCCCATCCGTTTTATTAAAATCAAACGACCGTTTTAGAAAATCAAACGACCGTTTTTAAAAATGACAAAGGTCTGTCCCCGAATGACACGGGGTCTGTCCCCACTTGTTTGTCATGCTGATGTAGAGGTCTGTCCCTAATTTGTTTATGCTTTGATTTGAGGTCTGTCCCCGTGGCATCAGTCAACGGCTATAGGCGACTGATATTCCGGCACTACGTTCCCTTCTTCTGTTATGACAAAGACAGGAGTGCTGAGTGCCGCACTATCTGACATAATCTGCTGTGAAGGCGGAGGGATAATCTGTACTGTTCCGGCGCGCAGAGCGTGGACATAATCAGAGATAGTTTTCATTTTTTGTTTCATATAAATTCCGCACGAGTTTTGTGCGTGAAAGCCGCGGGCGTTGTGCATATCGGTTCCTGCTGTCATAGGCTTCGCTATCTTTTGAGCATAGCGGTAGGCATAGGCATTAGCGCTCGGCAGATTGCCGCCGTTAAGCACTTCGACAGCGTCTACCAAAAAAGGAGATAAGGTGATCTGGTCAAGGTAGTATGCTTCCCGAAATGGGTGAGCTTGTACGACGCATCCCCCTGCCGCATGCGTTTCATGATACTGGTCAAACCGCGACCAATAGCGGCATTCCGGGTGGTTAAGAAGCCATTCTTTATCTAATCCGTATATTAAATAATCATCACCGTCGTCAAGGGTTTCTTCCCAACCAAAGAAAATATCAAGTCCTTGTTTCAATCCTTCTTCATAGGTTTTTTCATACCCGCGGCAGAATTGCTTTACCCATTCTTTCCAATTAAGGTGACGGTTAATGCCGCTATTTCCCCGGTAAAAATGATTCGTAATTATGAGCCCTGTGTAGCCTGCTTCAAGGTATGCACGAATATACTCACGCCCTTCGGACATTGCACAAGCACTTTCCGGAAATGTATGGATATGCGTTTCATACCGGTATACTGTTTCTCTATTATTCATACTAGCATTAATCGTTCTGTGACTTTATAAGTCAAGAGCGGAATCTTCGAGTATATGTTTAACTTCTTCAGCGGAAACGCAACCGAGAGCTTGTTGTGCTATACGGTAACATTGCGCTTTCGTTATAGTCCGTATGCTGTGTTTGATACGGGGAATAAGACGGCTGTTCATACTCAAGGTATTCAATCCTAAGCCGATCAATAAGGGAAGCGCGGTTAATTCTCCCGCCAATTCTCCGCACAGTGATAGGGGAATGCCTGCAGTATCGGCAGCTTCAACGGTATATTTGATGAGGCGGAGCATTGCTGGGTGAAAAGGATTTGCAAGATAATTAACTTTTTCATTATTTCTGTCAACGGCTAGTGAATACTGTAAGAGATCATTCGTACCGATAGAAAAAAAATCACAGTGTTGTGCAAGCAGATCGGCTGTTATTGCCGCTGAAGGTATTTCTATCATAGAACCGATACGAATGGGAGAAGCATAGTGTTGTTCTGCTTGTACTGATGCTATCAGTGTTTTTGCCTGTTCTAATTCTTCAATGCCCGAAATCATGGGAAGCAAAATCTGTATCGTTCCTTCGATATTGGCGCGAAGAATAGCTCGGATTTGCGTTTTGAACAGTTCCGGCATCGATAAACAAAAGCGAATAGCCCGCCAGCCGAGGAGCGGATTCTTCTCGTTTGCATCGGGATATTCTGGAAAAAGCTTATCTCCGCCAATGTCAAGGGTCCGTATAGTTACTGTTCGTCCTTTCATAGCTTGAACAACGTGACGGTACGCGTGATACTGCTCCTCTTCAGTCGGCAGATTATTTTGTGATAAAAAGAGAAATTCCGAGCGAAATAACCCAATACCTTCTGCCCCAAAGTGCAGTGCAAGCGAGGATTCCTCAACTATTTCAATATTTGCGTTCAATGTTATACGGTAACCGTCTAATGTTTCTGCTTCACCTTCATCGATATATTCAGATTCGTATAGGGTGTGTTGGTTTTTTAAATGATTGGCAAGCGTTTGTTTATCTGGTTCGACAATAAGCTCTCCAGAATTAGCATTTAAAAGAACTGTTTGTCCGGATAGAACTTCTTTAGTAACATGAGAAAAACCTACAACAGTGGGGATGCCAAATGCGGCAGCCATAATTGCCATATGTGAAGTTCTTCCGCCAACGTCAGTAGCAATACCTTTTATTTTTGTACGGTCGAGACTTAACAATTCTGAGGGAAGTAAGTCATGCACAATCAATATAACCTCATGTTCCAACATTTGAACATTATGAAGAGAAGAGTCCAATAAAGTAATAACCCGCCGCGCCACATCCCGAATATCTGCTACCCGTTCCTGAAAATAACTGTCCGGAGAGTTTGCTAATTTTTGAGCTAATTCTCGGGCGCTTTCCCATACAACCCATTCAACATTCATTAATTCATAACTAAGTCGCTGGAACATTCGGTTAGTAAACTCATCATCTTCAAGCATCATACGTTGTACTGTGAAAATATCTGCTGATTCTCCCGTTGTTGCTTGGGTAAGCGCTTGAATTTCTTGGACCGCATCGCACAACGCTTGTCTCAGTCTAATCTTTTCAGCTTCGACTTGAGTTGCTGGTATACGGTATCGGGGAACTTCAGGTACGGTAGCTCCTCCGTAATGGAATGCTGTACCTTTTACAATGCCGGGAGAAACAGGAAGTCCGCTCAATATTTTCATTATATGTTGATATTATCAAAAAAGTTCTCCCTTGTAAATAGGCTTGACTTAAGCTTACTTTTCTTACTACAGTACTAACACTATTCCTTGTCCGTTCTAGAAACGGACCATTTTGTCCGTAAGGAGTGATAATGCGGCGCTATGAATTGATACTCATCTTTCCTCTTGAGGAAGATTTACATAAAGCCGGTCGAGATCAAACATTGAATGACCTTACTAAACATAGTGTCTTGATTGAAAAGACCGATGAAATTGGAGATAAAGATTTCGCGTATGAGATTAAAAAGAGAAAACGTGGACGGTATGTATTGCTTACTATACAAGTAGATCCGGTTTATATTGTGCCATTGGAACACTCTTTTAAACTCAACGTTAATCTTTTAAAGTATTTTTTTATTAGAATTGAAGGTTAATTATGGTTGATCTAAATCATGTAACGCTGATTGGACGTTTAACGCGTGACGCAGAGCTTAAATATACGGCAAGCGGTCAAGCTGTTTGTAAATTTTCAATTGCTGTCAATCGCCGCCGTAAAATGGGTGAACAGTGGATTGATGAGGCAAATTTTTTCGATATTGTTGTATGGGGCCGCCAAGGAGAAACATTACACCAATATCTTGTAAAGGGAAAATTAGTCGGAGTTGACGGAGAACTTCGTCAAGATCGGTGGGAACAGGACGGGCAAAACCGTTCAAAAGTAGAGATCATTGCATCTAATTTACAGTTATTAGGAACTAATCCTGGAGTATCCTCTTCTAATAATACTTCGGGTGGTTACGGAACGTACACAGAGCGGGTGCATGAATCTCAAGGACCAACGGATAGCAGCTTTGTTGATGATGTTCCGTTTTAAAACAAGGAGTTATAAAGGTGACTGACGATAAATTTGAGCGAGACACCGACCGTGATCGGCAATCTCGAGACGGTGAATCTGAAGAGAAAAATTCTCGTATATGGAAAGCAAAAGTTTTCTATAAAAAAAAGGTATGCAAATTTTGTACTCAAAAACAACTTAAAATTGATTATAAAGAAGTAGAACTTTTGAAACGCTTTATAACTGAACGAGGAAAAATTCAACCACGTCGGCTTATGGGTACCTGTGCAAAACATCAACGGGCAGTTGCCCGTGCTATCAAAAGAGCGCGTATGGTTGCACTTTTACCTTTTGTAGCCGATTAAAGGATAAACTATGTATGTAAAAGTAATTCTTAATAAGGATCATGCTCCACTTGGAGAAGAAGGTGATGTTAAAGAAGTTGCACGCGGATATGCGCGGAATTACCTTTTCCCCAAAAAAATTGCTTATCCGTACAAAGACGGTATTGTAAAATTATTTGAAGCTCGACGAGAAGAGATTGAAAAACGCAAAGCCGAAAAGCGAAAATCTTCAATGAGTTTCAAAGAAAAATTAGAGAGTATTAATGTGGTTATCACTATGCCTGCGGGGGCTAACGGTAAATTGTACGGTGCTGTAACGCCTCAAACTATTGTAGAAGCGTTGGCAAAGCAAGATTTAACCGTTGAACGTAAGCGGATAGAACTTGCCGGAAACAGTTTTAAAAATGTTGGAAACTATCAAGCAACAATAAAACTGTATGAGAGCGAAGCAGCTGTTATTAAAGTAACGGTACGAGCGCAAGAAATAGCAAAAATTGAACAAAAACAAACTGTTCCTCGGGTAAATCGCCGGCGACGTGAAGGAAACAGTGAAATTCCCGCACCACCACCTGAAATTATAGCTCAACTTGAATAAACAGTGGGTACAGTTCTCCCATCTCAAAAATCGGTAGGACGTGTTCCTCCGCACGATGTGACCAATGAGCAAGCGGTGCTTGGTGCAATATTAATAGATAATGACAGTATGGCAACGGTTGTTCAATATGTGCGCCCTGCTGATTTTTATGTTAAAGCGCACAACAAAATTTTCACTGCTATGATAGAACTATTCAACGAGGCACAGGGAATAGATACTACTACGGTAATAAACCGTATGAAGCAGCTCGGATGGTTGGAGGAGGTCGGTGGTCCCATCTATATAGCAGAGTTGAGCTATATGATGCCGTCAAGTGCAAATGTTGAGTTTTATGCAAAATCGGTTCAATCATATTCGCTTCGCCGTTCATTGATTAAAATTTCAACAGAATTAATGGTATATGCATTTGATGAAACCCAAGAAATACGAAGTACTTTAGAGGAAATACAGCAAAAATTATTTACTATTAGTGACGAGCGACAAACATCTCACTATAAAACTATGCATGAGCTTGTCCCTATTGCCGTTGATATCCTTGAAAACTTATCTCATAAAAAAGATCATTGGTATACAGGTATTCCTTCGGGTTTTGACGCGCTAGATAAATTGACAAATGGTTTTCATGCTCAAGAGTTAATTATCATTGGGGCGCGTCCTTCGGTTGGCAAGACGGCTCTTGCTCTTTCAATGGTTGCTAATATTGCAGTTAAGAACAAACGACCGGTCGCATTTTTTACTCTTGAAATGTCCGATCTTTCTTTAGTAATGAGGCTTATCGCTATTGAAGCTTCAATTGAGTCTACCAAACTTCGAGTTGGCAATATAAAACAAGATTTTGATAGAGTTGCTGAAGCAACTGCTAGGTTATACCATTCTCCGCTTTATATTGTTGATGTGCCGAATATGAAATTACTTGACTTACGCGCTCAGGCACGACGGCTGAAATCACAGCAAAAGGTAGAAATTATTTTTATTGATTATTTAACATTGATTAGTTCTGAAAATATATATCTTAAACGTCATGAACAAATTGCCGAAGTTTCCCGCTCGTTAAAAAATCTTGCACGCGAACTTGACATTCCTGTTGTTGCACTTTCACAGTTGACTCGTGAAGCTGAAAAAGAACGTCCAAACCTTGCTTCTATTCGGGAATCGGGAGCTATTGAACAAGATGCTGATGTTGTAATGTTTTTGCAACGTGAACGCGAGTCAGATAAAAAAGATAACGATTCCAAAGATCTAAGTAGCAAAACAAATCTTATTTTAGCAAAACAACGTAATGGACCGATTGGTACTGTTGAACTAGTGTTTTTACCAAAGTATACCAGATTTGAATCTATTAGCTACTGTGATTCGTAGTATAATGCGTGATTTCTTGAGGGCTAATACCGTGTTCTACAAGGAACAAATCTAAAACAGTCAAAAATAAAATAACAATCATTGGTCCAAGGATAAGGCCGTTAAAGCCTAATATGCTTATCCCTCCGAGGATAGAAAAGAAAATAATAAGTGGATGTAATTTAATACGATCTTGTAAAAAGAATGGGCGGATAATATTATCAATTAATGAAATACTTACACCAGCTAAAATCATAAAAATAATACCGTTCGACACCGGACCTTCAATAATTTTCGCAATTCCAAGGGGAATCCATACTAATCCACCACCAATCATAGGTATAAAAACACAAATAAAAGTAAGTGAAGCAAAGACAAAAGAACCTTTTATATGAAATATATTAAAAATAATAAATGCGGTAAAAGCTTGTACAAAAGCAACAAGAATATAACCAAAAAAAAGGTTTCGCGTCGTTTCGGTAAATTTACTAACTAATGTAGACAAATATTCTTTCCGAATCGGAATGATATGAAGTGTCAGTTTTGAAAGGTAGTTTCCATCAAGAAAAAAGAAAAAGAGACAGAAAATCATAAGAGCAAGTGTTATTAGGAAAGAACCGATTTTTCCAGCAAGAGAACTTGAAAATTGTAATGCTTCTTGAAGTCCTGATCGAATAAAACTCATAATATTGCTTCGAATATCTGCTGCAGATATAGTAATTTGTTCAAAAGTAATACCTCGAATAAAATCAGAAATTGATTCAAGAATATCATCGATAATAAGCGGTTGAGTACTTAATATATCACTAGCAGCACGAAATAAATCAACTATCTGGTAAAAAAACTGAATTGCAACAAATGTTATTGGAATAAGAATAATCAACACCGCCATAATAGCAAAGAGAGCCGCAAACAAATTTTTTAAAATATTTCCCTTGCGTTTTGTTATATTTACTTTTTTCATTGCTAACCGGTGTAATGGACTAAAAAGAATATAAAATAAAATAGACCATAAGAACACGGTAAAAAAAGGAGAAAAAAGCCGACATACCAATGCGAAAAGAGCAATAAGAATAACTCCAAATATTACATTTTGTACTTTTCGTTCTGGTAGATTCTGTTCACTCATAAATTTTCTACCATAGCCTCCACCTCATGTATGTTTTTATATGTTGGATTCTGTTTAATTAAAGCAGTTAAATATTGTTGAGCTTCCTGGTAATAACCGTTTGTGATCAGCGTTTTTCCTAACTCTATCTGAACTTCAATATTTGTAGAATCTGTTTTTATAATTTCTCTGTATACACGAATTGCCCGGGTAAAATCTCCTGATTCCACTAATACATGAGCCAAATTCAAGCGAACGGCTGTATTGGTTGGTTGTACCCTCAAAGCTTTCTCATAGTGTTCGATACTTTTTGTCCACTGTTCCTGAGCAGCATATACCGAACCAAGATTATTATTTACTTCTGCAGAATCAGGAGCCAATCGATAAGCTTCATTCAAAAAAAGAAATGCATGATCAAATAATTCTTGTTCTATATAAAGATAACCAAGATTAATTCGTGCTTGTACTAAATTTCTATCTAAGAGCGCCGCCTTCGTATAAGCAGCTATTGCTCCCTCACGGTCATGCGTTGCTTCATAAGCTAAACCAAGAGTATACGCGTACATTGCATTGAGCGGGACTAAAGATGCCGCTGTTTTAGCATAGTCTAGCGCTTGTTCTGGATTTTCCTTTAAATTCAAAAGAACAACCGCACGATTATAAAAAACAGTAGCATCCTGATCGCCATTGTAAAACATACGGTTAAAAACCGATTCTGCTTCATTCCACTGTTCAAGTGAACAATATGCCATTCCCAAACCACGGAGAGAAGAACTATCAGCAGATTGAATCTGGAGCGCCCTGGTATACGATTCAATTGCTCCGGTAAAATCTCCGTATAAAATACGTACATTTCCGATTTCACGGTGTGCAGGGGCATAATCAGGATTCAAATCAATAGCTTTTTGAAAGGCTGTTAAGGCTTCTTCCGGTTTTGCAAGCGCTCTTAATGTTCCTCCTAAATTATACCAAGCGTTTTCAGAACGAGGGTTTAAATAGCATACCGTTTCAAATGATTGCCGCGCTTCATTGAATCTTTTTGTTTTATACCATACTTTTCCTAACTCAAAAACATATTGCACATTATATGGGTCAAGACGTACCGCTTCTTTTAATTCCGTTATGGCATTTTCCCATTGGTGTAATGACGCATTTAACATACCTAAAATACCATGTGGTTGAGCTAATGTTGGATCTTTTTGAATAGCTTTTTGAGCATGAATTATTGTCTGCATAAGGCTTTCTTGCTTTTCCAACTCGTCCGATCGCTCTATATAATAATCATAAAACGCTGCCGCACGTTCAGAAAACTCAAGAGCGGTCGGTTCTTTAATCGGAGTTACGAGATTACGATCAATTTGAGCATATATAAGTTGTGTACTCGCAACTGTTATCAAAAAAAGAATATTAATCCAATTCAAATTCTTCTGCCTCCCACATAAGTGTTGCAGTTCCCACTTTTATATTTGTTTTTAATGCTGTTGCTTCAAGGAGTGAAGAAAGTACGTCTTCAAGAAATAACGCGTGCCACATAGTTTGAGCTTGACGCTGCTCTTCTTCGGCACGTTGACGTTCTGCTTCTGCTTCAGCTTCAGCTTGAGCTAAAGCTTCGGCAAGATACTTTTCTTCGGCTT
Organism: Treponema sp.; assembly: GCA_031273325.1. Classification (GTDB taxonomy): domain Bacteria; phylum Spirochaetota; class Spirochaetia; order Treponematales; family Breznakiellaceae; genus BOBG01. The sequence continues at coordinate 14,390 of JAISSB010000076.1, forward strand.
CTCTTTCTTCAGCAAGACGTCTTTCTTCGGCTTCTCTTTCTTCGGCAAGACGCTTTTCTTCAGCTTCTTTCTCTGCTACAGCTGCAGCTTCCTCTTGAGCTAGTCGTTGACGTTCTGCTTCTGCGGTAAATTCTTCCAATGCAAGAGATCTAATTCGTTCAATCTGTGGACGTTGTGGTGACCGTGGCTCAAGAGTCAGATACATACTGTAATCTTCAAGTGCTTTTTCTATTGCTCCATCTTCCAAAAATGAATTTGCTCTATTTAAATAGGCTGAAGAATACGCAGGGTCTGCTTCAATAGCTTTCGTATAATATTCTTGCGCCCGTACACGGTCTTCACGGCCGTAGTAAATATTTCCAAGACTAAACGCTACACGTGCCGTTTCTGCCCCAGCACGTGGTAAAATACGCAAATACGTAGCGATTGCGTCATCCATTTGCTCGAGCATTTGATACGTCATTGCCAAGTAAAGGTACGCCATAACATTATCCGGATCTTCACGCACAGCAGATTCAAAAAAAGGACGAGCTTCGTACGGCTTGTTTCGCATAAGCAGTGATTCTCCCTGCTTAAAATTTTGTTGTGCTAAGAGCGGAACAAGACCACAAAAAAGTGCTGCTGTAATACTAGCAAACCGTTTCACCGTTTAAATACCTTCCTAATATAAAACCCCATAGCTCTTCTTTAATTACACTAAAGTTCATCTTATTATAGAATGCAATAGCTCCTTTATTTTGTCCAGCTACTCCAAGGTGTATTCCTGGTACATTTCGTTCACGTAAATAGCTAAATAGGGTTTCCATAAGTTTTTTCCCGTAGCCTTTTCCTTGGATCTCTGGTAGAAGATCAATATGGCCATGCGCTGGATACTGATCAAACCATGGTTCTTGCGAATCTAATTTTCTATGTATTAACGAAATTAATGCTGTTTCATGTTCAAGAATACTAAACGTACGAGAATACCGTTCACGAAGCATTGCTAACCATGTAGATTCCATCCATGCATTAAAAGCTACTGTATCAGTAGTAGCAACAATATATCCTTTTGGTACACTGTTACTTGTTACTACAAAACAAGATTTTTGATCAAAAAAAACGTACGGTGCTGCATAATAATGCCCTAAGAGATAGGGATCAGAAAAATACTTAGAAGCATCAGATCCAGCGTCTCCAGTTTTAAGGCAGATATCGTATAGGTAAGGGATATCTACCTCTTGAACATTTCGTATTGTGGTCATCAACCTTTAACTGCCCCTGCGGCAACCCCTTTGGTAATTTGTTTTCTGAAGGTAACATAAAATATAATCATAGGAATAACTCCCATAACGAGGGCAGAAAATTGACGGCTATAGTCTGAAGCAAGCGCTCCTGAAAATTTGCTAATTCCTACCGGAATTGATTGAGACGTATAATGATCCGTTAAAATAGTTATTAACATAAATTCATTCCATGTTCCGGTAAAGGTTAAAATTCCAAGAGTCATAGCAACCGGCGCTGACATAGGAACGATGATAGCAGTAAAAATCTTTAAAAATTTTGCACCATCAATACGAGCAGATTCAATAATTGCCCCTGGAATTCCTTTGACAAAATCAGTTCCAAGGTATACTGCCATAGGTAAACCCAGTCCAATATAAGGAATCAATACACCAAGCCGTGTATTCAAAAGACCTGTGTTCATTTCTACTAAAAACAGTGGTACTAAAATGGACTGTAATGTTAATAAAATACCGACAATAAAAACTCCATGTAAGAGCGGCGTAGCTTTACTGGGAATTTTTGCAAAAGCAAAACTCGCCATTAATCCAAAAACAATCGTTGCTGTTACCGTAATTGCAGTATAAATAATACTGTTTATGAGCAATATTCCAAAATGAGCCATTTCCCAAACATAAGGATAATTTTGGGCAGACCAATGTTCTGGCAAAGACAGTTTGCTTGTAGTAAGATATTCTTGTGTCGTTTTAAACGATTGAATGACAAGCCATAACAGCGGATAAATTGCTAAAACGGTAAAAATCGCCATTATAAAATAGATAATAATTTGTGATATGATATTGTTTTTCCTGACATCCATAGTTTACTCCTTCCCTCCAAACATACGTTCTGTTATCCGTGTTAATATTATTAATATAAAACTAATAATAACCATAACAGTTGAAATAGCATTCGCTAAAGGATAATTCGGCGCCCCACGGAATGCACGATTATACATGTACAAGGAAAGCACACGCGTTTGTAGATTATTATTCTCCATAACATAAATCAAATCAAATGATTTTAATGAACCGGAAATTGCCAGAATTGCACATGTTACAATAACTCCCGATAATGCTGGAAGTACAATATGCCATAATGATTGTAATTCAGTTGCTCCATCGATTTTTGCTGCTTCAATCACAGCAACGTCAATTCTTTGTAAATTAGCAAGGAAAATAATAACATACATACCGCTATACATCCATAACATGACGACTAAGACAGGAACCATAGGGTTTGAGATAAACGAATATTCGGCATTTGGATTAAATGTACGTACAATTTCCATGTAAAGGCTGTCGGCATTTTTATACAGTGCATTAAAAAGAATACCGATAATAACCGGGGTAATAACATTGGGTAAATAAATAACTGTTTGAAAAAAATCAACCCCTTTTACTATTTGACGTGATAAAATATATGCGAGAACAAATCCAAGCGGTAATTGACCAAAAATGGATATAAGTACAATCAACATATTATTTTTCAAAACGAGATAAAATTCACTGTCTTGAAATATCCGAATATAGCTTTCTAATCCAACAAAACGAATATTCGAATTACCGAATATCTGACCACCGCGATAATTAGTCAAACTAAGTATTACGGAAAATATTGTTGGAAATGCCACTACCGATAAATAAAGTACCGCAGCCGGTAATACTAATAACAAATAGGAACGAATTTCTTCTCCACTTGTATTTAGTTTTTTTCTTTGTAGATTCACAATTTACTCTCCTTAAGCTTTTATAAACTGATATAACCACTTTTTAATCATTTTAATGTACCATGACATAGAATACAAGACGATATTTTTAAACAGGAAAATTTTTAAATAGGAAGAGAGCAACTACTACAAAGTTGCTCTTTGTAAAAAGATTAGCGGGGATTCGCTCTCCGCCAATTGTCAAATGCCGTTTGCGTTGCTTGTGCTACTTGTTCCGGTGTTTTAGTTCCCCGTCCTATCTCTGCTAACCCATCGTTGAGCGGAGTATACACATCACTATGAAATACACCATCAATGACCACGGTAGTTGCAGTGTACTCATTAGCAAGATTAGCTCCTGCAATCTGCATCGGCTCAAGACCAAGTTTGCTTGAATCAATACCAACTGCTGTTGGAGTAGAGATACCGCCAGTTTGAACTGACCATGTTTGAGTTTCTTTACCAGAAAGCCATTTGACTAATTCCCACGCTGCTTCTAGTTTAGGAGATCCATCAGCTAATTTTGCACTAATCCCCCACCCAGTCCCTAATATACCAGAGGTTGATTTATTTAATTTCGCTCCTTCTATGTCAGGAAATACAGTAATTTGAATATCCCGTTGACGGGCAACAGGAATTACCGCTTGTCCGGTGGATTTATCGGTAACGAACATACCTATACGCCAATCACCATCAACATAATAAGCACCCTTGTTCGTACTAAACTGACCAACAACAGAACCATAATCTGTGGCTAACGTTTCTCTTGCAAGTACTCCATCATCATATAATTGCTTGACAAATCTCAGAGCATTGACAAAATCAGGGTCAGTGAATTTTGCAGTACCATTGAGTATTTTTTGTTCCCAACCGACACCGCCGAATCGTCCTGCTATCA
>JAISSB010000090.1 GCA_031273325.1 Treponema sp.
ACTCTCATATCGCGGTATAAAACATTTATATCGCGGTATAAAACTCTCATATCGCGGTATAAAACTCTCATATCGCGGTATAAAACTCTCATATCGCGGTATGCAAGTCACATATCGCGGTATACAAGTCACATATCGCGGTATGCAAGTCACATATCGCGGTATGCAAGTCACATATCGCGGTATAAAACTCTCATATCGCGGTATAAAACATTTATATCGCGGTATAAAACTCTCATATCGCGGTATAAAATATTCATAACGCGGTATAAAACTCTCATATCGCGGTATAAAATATTCATATCGCGGTATAAAACTCTCATACTGCAAAACGGTAAGTTTTCGCGAGTATGATTCAGACGTCCGCGAGCAGAGGTCTGTCCCCGTTGGTAGAAATCTGTCTTTCGATTCAATGGTCTGTCCCCGTCTGTCAGAAATCTGTTTTCTTGATTCATTCAGAGGTCTGTCCCCCTTAGTCAGGAATCTGTCTTTCAATTCAATGGTCTGTCCCCGTTGTCGGAAATCTGTCTTTGCAGAGGTCTGTCCCTGAAGCTGTTTTAGGCAGCTCACTTGTAATATTGAGCATTAACGACTAAAATACCGTATGTCGTTGAATTGGAAGGAAATCAACCTTATTCTTGAAGAACTTAAGGTAGTGGGATATCAAATTCAAAAAATTATTCAAAGTACCTTTGATGTTATCAGTTTTCAGATTCATGGAAATGGCAAAACTAAGCTCCTCCTTGTTGCTTTGACACCGCAAGGGTGCAGGCTCCATGAAACGCATCGGGCGGTTCCTAAACCGGATAAGCCGCTCCGTTTTGCTGAATTCCTTAAATCGAGACTCACAAACGGCTGGATTGAAGAAGCGGTGCAATTGGGTGACAACCGTATCGTCCGCTTTACGGTGCGTACCAGTGAAACGCGGTATATCCTGTACCTTCGGCTTTGGTCAAACGCTGCAAATGTTATTGTTTGTAACGAAGCCGGTACCGTGCTTGATGCAATGCGCCGTAATCCCAAAAAAGGGGAATATTCCGGCGGTTATTACCGACCAGAATCGACGATGTCTTCGGTACAGCCGTCAACACGGGTATATACTGTCCGTGATATTCCGGGAGATCAGTCATTCAATGAGAAGATTGATTCATACTACGCTGAACAAGGCGGCACGGTGTCGCTTGAAACGCTCCGTGAACAGGTGCAGAGCCTTTTTGAAGGAAAGATCGGACGGCTCAACGCTGCCATTGAAAAACTGCGTGCAAAAGAACAAGTATATAACCATGCAGATCGGTTCAAAGAATATGGAGATTTAATACTTGCAAACCTTGAAGCAATACAGGAAAAGGATGAGTTTTTAGAAACTGAAGATTTTTATCGAGGCGGCACGGTGCATATACCGCTGCACATGACTCCAACCGCTCAAGCTGAAGCGTACTATAGCCAGTATAGAAAAGAAAAACACGGTTTAAGAGAGATTCGGGCAGAAATTGAACGCAGTAAAGCGGAACTTGCGGCAATGGAACAAATGGAAAAACAGTACTTAAGCGAAACAAATCCGCTTAAACTCAATAAAATAATCAAGCATGGCGATCTGCACGGTCAATCAGTTCAGCAACGGCTCACCGATAAAAAGCGTCCAGGACTTTCGTTCCGCCGAGGGGAATGGCTCCTCATTGTGGGGCGGGACTCAACAGAAAATGATGAACTATTGCGGCACCACGTGAAAGGAGCAGATTTATGGCTCCATGCCCGTGATTATGCAGGCTCGTATGTGTTTATTAAATATAAAGCCGGAAAAACCTATCCGCTTGATATTCTCCTCGATGCGGGAAATTTAGCTCTTTTTTACTCAAAAGGACGTTCAAACGGTGCGGGAGACCTCTTTTATACTCCGGTTAAGTGGCTTCGGCGCGTAAAAGACGGTCCAAAAGCTCTCGTTATCCCGACGCATGAGAAAAATTTGCATGTGGTATTAGACGATCAACGGCTCAAACAGCTTGAATATTGCCGTATTGAAAAAACATAAACCGAACCCGTATACTATGAACCGTAGAGAGATACCATAAGAGGTAAGTATGAAGAAAAGTATGTGTTATTGGCGGCAGCAGCTATGACTGTTTTTGCAGGCGGTTCTCAATCCGCTCAACGAGCACGCGGTTCCAAACCGCTTGTATCAGTGATTAACGATTTGAACGGATTGCGGCAAAGTCTTGACAATACGTACCGGTGGGAAATTTACCATTCAGCCCTCGATATTATTATGGATCGGGGCGTTGAAGTGCCGGTATATCAACGGCAAACAGGCACGCTCTTTAGTACTCAGCGTATTAATATGATACACTGCCGAAGGATATGACAACTATTGGAGTTGGAATAAAGAAATCTATATTAATTGAAATGAAATAATGTGACGAGGGGGATACTATATGCGTCGATTATGGGTACTTGTTAGTCTCATATTAGTTTCGGTGAGCGGTTTTACTCAACAAAATCCGCCAATGAGAATTATTGAACTGGTTCCTACCGAAGAAAGGTATTGGGAATTTCATCAAATTCAGGTGGGGGCGTTCAAAATTTTTCAAAACGCTGAATTAACCTTTAATCTGCTCAAAGCACAAGGGTTGAATCCGTTCTATGAACCGTTTGAAGATTTCACAAGGGTTCTTGTCACCGGTATTAAAAGCGACGACCTTCCGCTGATAGCTGAAACGCTGGAAAAAGCAGGATTTTCTGAAATTATCATCCGTCCTGACTTGAGTACCGGATTTCCGCCTCCACCAGCGGGACCGGAATCAACAGAAGCAGAAGAAATTGAATTAAGTACGTACAGTACCTTAATGCCGGATATCAATGCTCCTGTGAACGCTGAAATGCTTAAGGGTAAAACTGCTTTACTGTGTAAAACGTGGAAATTAAACACGTACAACGGAGCAGAAACAGCTGAACGGACGCTGACATTTTTAGAAGACGGTATATATTCTGTGGTAGATCAGCAGGGCAATGTGTGGAATGCTCAATGGAGATGGAATAATGAGGCAGGGCTGGAACTTGCATACTCTCACGATAATTGGCAATATTACGGCATTGTAACCCTTAAGACCCTCACTGATACGTTGTTAGCGTATGAGGACCTGAGTTATTTTAAAAATCGGGCTATCCGGGTAGAATATGTTGCCGTTCCTGATAATGAGTAAGCTATGGAACAAGCTTTTGCTTTTAAACAGTTGTATGAAACGATTGTACGTCTGCGCGCTCCGGACGGCTGTCCGTGGGACAGAGAGCAGAATCCCCAGACGCTCCGCAGTGATTTGATTGAAGAAACCTTTGAATGTGTTGAGGCTATTGACGAACATGATCCGGCTCACATACGGGAAGAATTGGGCGATCTTTTTTTATTGGTGACTATGATTGCCTATATGCACGAACAGGAAGGTATTTTTTCAGTCGAAGAAGTATTGAACGGTATACGAGAGAAATTAATCCGGCGGCACCCGCATGTATTCGGCACTATGTCTGTTAAAGACAGTGCGGAAGTATTGAAAAATTGGGCGCAGAATAAAGTTCAACAGGAAGGCCGTGCGCCGAAGGATTCATGGACAGATACGGTACCGCGGGGAATTCCTCCGTTGGAACGGGCGTTTAAACTGCAAAAAAAAGCAGCAGATATGGGATTTGACGGTCAGAATGTGAACAGTCTCTGTGAAACAATAGCTAAAGAACTCAATACTGTGCAGCACGCGCCGCAGCATACGGTGGAAGAAGAACTAGGAAAGCTGTTGTTTACTGTGGTTAATCTCTGCCGCGTATTATCGGTGGATCCGACTGTTGCATTGCAGAAAGCAAATGTAACATTCGTCAACCGTTGTACCGCTGTTGAAAAAAAGGCGCTTAAAGAGCAGCAGCCATGTATTAAAATTCTCAAAGAACAACAGGAGGCACAACAATATGGCGATGATCCTTGACGGTACCCAAGTGGCTCATACTGTTCGTCAGCAACTCCGAGCGCGCATTGCAACCCTCGATAAAAAAGGAATTATTCCGTGCCTTGGAGTTATTCTCGTGGGAGAAAATCCTGCAAGCGTCTCGTACGTTAAGAGTAAAGAAAAAGCTCTTGCTGCAGAATCTTTAGCAAGTAAGGATGTCCGGTTGCCGTCAACAGCAACTGAAGCAGAAGTACTCACATGTATCCGCACATTGAACGAAGACCCGACAGTACATGGTATTTTAGTGCAGTTACCGTTACCGCCCCATATCCGCTCAGAGCGGATCATCGAAGCAATAAAGCCCGAAAAAGATGTTGACGGTTTACACCCCTTGTCATTGGGAAATATAGTCCGGGGACAGCCCTCATTTCTTCCCTGTACCCCTGCAGGAATACTTTCGTTGCTGAACTTCTACCGTATTCCTACGAGCGGCGCGCATGTTGTTATAGTCGGCCGATCGCTAATCGTTGGTCGTCCCTTGTCCGTTATGCTTTCACTTCCTCCGGCGAATGCAACGGTGACAGTATGCCACAGCAAAACAGTTGATATTGCACAGTATACCCGTGCAGCAGACATACTGATCGTTGCTGTTGGAAAAGATTCGTTTCTATCACATGCTATGGTTAAAGAAAGCGCAACCGTGATAGATGTCGGCATAAATCGGGTTCCGGATAGTACCGCGCCCCGGGGCTACCGATTATGCGGAGATGTTAATTTTGAATCTGTTTCACAAAAAGTCTTTGCTATCAGTCCGGTGCCGGGCGGTGTTGGCCCTTTAACGATAGCAATGTTACTGCAAAATGTGGTACGCGCCGCGGAATTTGAACAATGCCGCTCTACGGACTGTTAGCTGGACTGCTGCCTCTTTCAATACTGGTCTCAATTACTATCCTTTGTGCTGATCTCAAGCTCTTTCCGGTTATTCCTGCCCTCATTGCCGCAGCGCTCAGTGAATTCGGTGCTGCTTTGTATTACCGTACCGTCTGCCGAACTCCTTCAGATCACAGCAGCGCGCATGTGCGCGGCGCTTGTGCAGTATTCCTCTTAAGTTACGGCTTTTTTTCTTTTTTTTTCAATGTACGAGACGACGCTGCGGTTTTGAACCGTTTTATCCCTCACCTTGCAAATACCATTCCAGCTCTTCTTGCGTTGTATGGGTGGACGTATATCCTTATGGTGTACGCAGCACTGACTGCACGCGAAGCATTTGTGCGGTATGCACAAGACCATTCACGTGCAGACCTCAGTACTGCCCTCAGGGACGGCTTCATTAAGTCTTCTGAACACACGCTTAAAAAAGCCGCCCGACTCTACTGTGTGCAGGTTTTGTGTGTCGGCATCGGCAGTGCGTTAAAAAAAAATAGCGGGGGAGGACTTTCTTTCCTGTGTATAGCTTTGGTGCTTTTTGCAACGATTATCTGCGGGTTATTCCGTATTTTCAGCTCTGAAGAACGGTGTGCAAGCGAAGGAGTTGTCGGAACATCAGAGGAACGAACACACCGTATCCATTTAATGCTGATCACTGTTGCACTCCTCGCCGGAGCCGCATTCCTTTTAACGGCGCGCCGTCCACTCCTTCCGTTATCACTGCTTCTTGATTTTTTAGCATGGCTTTTTGCGTTACTGTTCCGGGAAAAGCAGCAGCAACTTCCGCCGTGGGTTCCCCCGGCACCACTTGAACGCCCGTATGAAGACGTAAAGCCCGTTGTGCCGCTCGAATGGCTTGAGCAGCGGGAACCGTGGAGCGGCTGGAGATACATTCAGTACGGCTTCATAGGAATCGGGATACTGCTCTTTGTATGGTTTATGATCAAGCCGTTTTTTTCACGGTTCACGCTCCTTGATAAAGCAATCCCGCTGCACATACGGATAGTTCAAGCGGCATACCAATGGTGGACCGCATGGATACACGCAATCCGCAGTTTTTTCACATTCAAGAAAGATAATCGTTCAAGAGCGCTCGATAGTCCGGCGTATGACACCGTCGCAGCGGCAGTATTGAAAAGCTACACAACCGCGCGGAATAAAAAGATTAAAGCAACTTTAAACCTTTTTGCACGGCTCATTGTATGGGGGAACGCCGTTGTACCGTGGAAAAATTCTGATGCGCCGCTTGAGTATTGCGACCGTTTAGCTTTGCATTATTCCGAACAAAGAAAAGAAATTATGCGGTGCGGAGCATTATTCGAACAAGCTTTGTACTCAGAACATCCGCTTTCTCAAAAAGAACAGCATGAATTTAAACAGGTAGTTGAATCCCTTATTTCCTCATCTTCTGCATAGGTATCTCAGAGGTCTGTCCCCAAGTTCCCTCTGTGGCTCATATTGCTATACTTCCAGGTCGGATTGTTGTACTTCCAGGTCGGATTGTTGTACTTCCAAGTCGAATTGTTGTACTTCCAAGTCGAATTGTTGTACTTCCAAGTCAAATTGCTATACTTCCAAGTCGAATTGTTGTACTTCCAAGCTGAATTGTTGTACTTCCAAGTCGAATTGTTGTACTTCCAAGTCGAATTGTTGTACTTCCAAGTCGAATTGTTGTACTTCCAAGCTGAATTGTTGTACTTCCAAGTCGAATTGTTGTACTTCCAAGTCAAATTGTTGTACTTCCAAGTCAAATTGCTATACTTCCAAGTCGAATTGTTGTACTTCCAAGTCGAATTGTTGTACTTCCAAGCTGAATTGTTGTACTTCCAACTTGGATTGTTGTACTTCCAAGCTGAATTGTTGTACTTCCAACTTGGATTACTGTACTTCCAAGCTGAATTGTTGTACTTCCAACTTGGATTGTTGTACTTCCAACTTGGATTGTTGTACTTCCAACTTGGATTACTGTACTTCTAACTTAGGTCTGTTCCCGTTAATCAGGGGTCTGTCTCCAAGAAAGTCTTTTTATTCAGAGGTCTGTCTCCAAGAGAATATCCTGATTCAGGAGTCTGTCCCCAAGAAGATCTTTTTATTCAGAGGTCTGCCCAAGAAGATCTCTTTATTCAGAGGTCTGTCCCCAAGAGAGTCTTTTTATTCAGAGGTCTGTCCCCAAGAGAATATCCTGATTCAGGGGTCTGTCTCCAAGAAAGTCTTTTTATTCAGAGGTCTGTCTCTAAGAAGGTCTCTTAATTTGGGGTCTGTCCTCAAGAAGGTCTTTTGATTCAGAGGTCTGTCCCCAAGAAAGTCTTTTATTCAGAGATTTATCCCCAAGAAAGGTATTTTAAATAACAATACCCCGGCGCTTGCGTGCCGAGGTATTTCTTACTATTCAGGACGGAGGTTTATTGTGCAACAACTGTGTATTCTACAGTCACACCGTCGTTAAATGTGAGATTAACTGGTGAGGTAAAGGAAGTAGAAGCCAGATCAATCCACACCAATTGAGCGCCGCTCCAGTTGGCATCAGCAGTAACATCCTTGAGCGTATAGACTGTATCCCCTGCTTTTGCCACTACTTCTACCGGAACACTTGTTCCGCCCCACTGCGTAGTAATCCATGTCTTCAAACTGTCGGTAATGTTAGCTCTCGTGATCGTTAATGTCTTCGTGGATTCAGCGTATGCAAACACTTGTCCTTGGGTAAACCCCTGCACAGTGCTTGAAGCGTTGGCACTCCACAAACGGGCTAACAGTTCATTGACATTGTTCTTATTGGAAGTGTCTGCACTCCAAACAGGATTTGATAAGGTCAACGTTACCGACGGCGCCGGTTCCGGGTCGTCTTCAGAACAACCGGTCACAATGACAGTCATTGCCACAATAAGGGTGACAATTCCAAGATAAAGACTCTTTTTCATGATAGAGAGTCCTCCTCAATAAAATATATCCAACAGAATGTTGGATTCTATATAAAGAGAGGGACACGCAGTACATTGACGAAATAGGGATTTTTACTCTATGTTAATCATTGTACTACGTGTACAAAAACCCGTAGTCAGAAACTTTTTGAAACGCTGTAACTGGCTACGGTCCTCTTTTTAAAAGACACATAGTAAAAACAGAAAATGTTTTTCCTGTTATATAAAGTACTACACCGTGATAACTTCCTTTCGTCAATATCTTTTAACTTTTTTTTATTTTTTTTGAGGTCTGTCCCCATAAAGCTTTTGATTATTCAGAGATGTCTGTTCCCGTTGTCATTAAGCAAACAGCAAGGGCTTCAACGGCTTCACCGGCACCAAGCGAATCACAGCCTTCATTTGTTTTTCCTTTGACAGAGACAGTATTCCGCGGAGTGTTTAAGAGGGAGGCTATCGTAGTGCAGATAGCTTCACGGTAGGGAAGCAAAAGTGGTTTTTCACATATTACAATGCAATCTATATTGACGATATTCCAACCGGATTCTCTGATGAGCGCCGCGGTACGGCGCAGCAGCAATGTTGAATCGGCATCTTTGTACCGGGGATCACGTGGCGGAAACAGCTCTCCAATGTCGCCGAGGCTTGCCGCCCCAAGGAGTGCGTCAATAATTGCGTGGATCAACACGTCTCCGTCCGAATGACCGTCTTCTCCCCGTTCAAAAGGAATTGCAACACCACCAAGGAGGAATCGGCGGCCTTCAGCAAGGCGGTGACGATCTTGCCCAACTCCTATGCGGAACATGCTGTTTCAAGCGCAAGTTCAACCATAAAGTTAAAAGTTTTCTGACGCTCTTCAGCGGACGTTGCTTCCGCAGTAACGATACTGTCCGACACGGTCAAAAGCGTCAAAGCTTCCCGTTTATATTTTGCAGCGAGGGTATACAGTTCGGCACATTCCATTTCTATCGCCAGACAGCCAAAACGTGCCCACAGTTTCCATTCTTCGGGATCTTCCGGATAAAATGAATCTGAAGACACAATGCCGCCGACATGTACGGTTACTCCTTTTGTTTGAGCGATACCGTATGCCGTGTTCAGGAGACCAAAAGAAGCGGTTGGTGCAAAATTCCGTCCATTGAAGCGGATATTGTTGATATTTGAGTCGGTTGATGCACTTTGGGCAAGTATCACATCACGAATCTTTACTTCAGGTTGAATAGACCCTGCGGTTCCTATACGAAGAGCTTTTTGTACTCCATAATCACGGAACAACTCATTTATATATATAGAAATTGAGGGAATCCCCATACCAGTCCCCTGAACAGAAATGCGTTTTCCTTTGTAGGTACCGGTAAATCCAAACATATTCCGTACTGTGTTATACCGTGTTGGATATTCCAAAAAATGTTCTGCAATAAATTGAGCCCTTAACGGGTCGCCCGGTAATAATATCACTTCGGCAATAGCATCTGCTTTTGCTCCAATATGAATTGACATGCATATTAATATACTGTGTATTAACGTTCATAGACAAGCGTATTGTTTTATACTATACTGTCTTCATGAACAAATGTCTTATTATAATACTTTGTATTATAGTGAGTTGTACGAAAAAAAATGATCAGAATATTTTTGTACCGGCTGCCCCGATTCACATAAAAACAGTACCGCAACCTCTTGTACAAGAAACGGATCCTTCTCTTGCAGCTGTGATTAACAGCATTATAGCAGCAGAAGGAGCAGCACTTGATGCAAGCTATGCAGGACGGAGCGCGGAAAGCGACATTACCGTTAAGCTGACCCGTGATGATTCACAGTGGTTTTCGTATTACTATTACGGTTTAATCGTTACTGCGGGAGCGGCGTACCCTCAAACAATTCTGTGGCCGGTTATTATTGATAAGACGAAAGGACAGAAAGTTTTGTGGAGTGATATTGCATCATTAAGTGATACTACCTATCAACGAGAGTTCATTCAATCGCTTTCATTGCAGTTTCAACGGTTAGAAATAGATATAACGGACATTTTTCCCGAAGAATCACTCCCCACAGTTATAGAACGAGCAGTGAATGCGTATTTAACCGATACTAAAGCTGTTGTATTGGTTGAAGTTCCGCACGTTTTAGGCGACTTTATTGAAGTGAGTGTTCCCTTTTGACCGGCGTTATCTTCCATGGTTTTATTGGCACCTATACTGAAGTGGGTAAATCTCGTGGGATATATTCATACAGTGTAGATGTGAACCAAGGGACTATAGCGCAGTTAAGCTGTGCTGCGGTCACCGTAAATCCTTCATACCTTGCATGTTCCGGACAGTATCTTTACGCTGTCAACGAGCTTGACTCACCGAATGCGTCCCTCACAGCTTTTCGCATAGAAGAGCATAAGCTTATTCGGCTTGATCAGCGCGCTTCGGGCGGGAGCGGTCCGTGCCATGTAGCCGTGGACCCGCTGCAACGGTATATCGTTGTATCTCATTACGGTGACGGAGTAGTCAGTGTTTTTCCCCTTGAACAGCATGGAAAGCTTGGAGAATCAGTACAGCGTATTGTGTTGGATGGGCAAGGACCGAATCGTGAGCGTCAGGAATCTGCTCACGCTCATTCTTGTAGTTTTGCCCCGACCGGTTGTGCCGTTGTCTGTGATCTTGGTTCCGATTCATTAATATTTTACCACGGCTTTCCGCTTTGTGAATGCGGACGGTATAGAACAGAACCAGGCTCTGGTCCGAGACACAGTTACTGGCATAATGGCAACGTGTATGTTGCAAACGAATTGGACTCCACAGTTGATTTTTTCCGTTTTGACTCTTCAACAGACACGGTCACCCATGTGCAACGGTATGCAACGCTGCCGCACGGTGTTTCCCGCACTACCAATACCGCCGCCGCCATTAAAGGTTCAAAAACTCACCTCTATGTTTCAAACAGAGGACATGACAGTATTGCATTGTTCAATATACATACAGACGGAACCCTTGACTTGTGTACATGTGTTTCTTCACACGGGGTCTGTCCCCGCGATATTGAACTTGAACCAAGCGGAAATTTTCTCTGTGTGGCAAACCAATATTCAGATAATCTCGCGTTATTCCGCATTGACCCGTATAACGGTACCTTAAGCTTTATTCACAGTATTAACGTTTTTTCTCCTGTTTGTCTTTGTTTTGCTCAGTATAGCTTCTTGAAATTTCCCCTATAACTGTGATAGGCTTAAGGTAGGCGATTATGAATTACGGTAATCCTTCAAATCTTGGAATAATTGCGTGTCCGGGCGGTGAAGTCTTTGCTAATCAAATCATTCGGCATTTGATCAAAGGACATACCCGTACATTCAATCGTATTGTTAATGATCTTTCAAAGCGGTTTGAACTTGATCGGAATGTAGTTATAAAACGAATGAGATTTAACAACGAAGCTGCTATTATCCTTGCAAGTTCTGCAAACAGCGGCTGTTCTGAACATTATACGCACTTTAAAATTCCAACAAGATTTTCACTTTTTGCAAACGGAGAAGTTAAAGCAGACATTCAAGAATCAATCCGTGGAAAAGATATCTACATCGTACAAGATGTTGAAAATCATTACCCCCTAGCTATGGAAGGTTGTGCAAAACATGCGGTTTTGTCTGTAAATGATCACTTGATGACGTTATTTGTTACGGTAGACGCGGCGCGTGAAGCCGGAGCCGGCCGCATTACTGCGGTACTTCCGGTATATCCTTATTCTCGGCAGCATAAAAAAAAAGGAAGAGAAGGAATAACTGCCCCGCGAATTGGTCAAGTGTTGGAATTTCTGGGAGTGAACAGAATTATAACGCTTGATTTACATTCCCGAGATATTGGGAATGCGTTCAATAGGATGATTTTGGAGAATCTCCATGCGAGCTACCAAATTATCCGTGAGTTGACCCGGTTGCCGGGAATATTGGATAACGATTTTGTCGTCGTGGCGCCTGATACCGGTGCAGTAGACCGGAACAAATTTTATGCAACAACGCTAAAAAAACCGTTAGCACTGCTCTATAAGGAGCGTGATTATTCCCGTGTTTCCTATGATGCCCGCGATACGAACATTGAAAATATGAAATTACTCGGCGATGTACATGGAAAAACAGTATTCATGGCAGATGATATGCTTGGAACGGGAGGAACGTTGCTCAAAGCTATGCAATATATCCGTGAACAGGGAGCAAAAAAAGTTCTAGCGGCAATTAGTTTACCGCTTTTTTCCGGGAAAGCTGTCCAATTTTTCGATGAAGCTTATAAAGAAGGTTTTTTTTACCGTATTATTGGCACAAATGCCGTGTATCAAGAAGAAATACTAAAGCGGGAATGGTACCGTTCGGTTAATATTACCGGTCTTTTTGCCCAAGTTATCGCTCGGATTCATCAAAATACTTCATTGAGTCCCCTGCTTGATAATCGTGATATTATCAATAAACTCTTGGTAGAACGGACTGAATAATATGGGTTATCTTAACATCAGTCCCGCGTACAGCATACCGCACGGTACGAGCTGTTTGAACCCCGATATTTAATAACTAACTATGCCCTGCTCGTGGGATGAGATAAAAACGAGAGCTGCAGTTTTTGTCCTTGCATGGAAAGACAAAATTCCCAGCGCTCAGAACGGATCAGATGTCCAGTCGTTCCAGACGGGTTTTCTTAGTATTTTTGGTCTATCCCGCGTCTCTGAAAAAAAGATTTGTATACAAAACGGTGCCGATAGTGTTGCAGTACTTTGGAACGGTATACTTATGCTCCTCACAGCTCCCGGCACCGATGTACCCCAAAACTATCAACATGCACAATCCTTCGTACAGACTTTTTCCAAAAAAAGAGATAGGCCGAGGGGAATACTGATCTGCGATTGTACCCATTTCTATTATTACAGTGTGTATCGGCGGGATACAAAGCTCCATCAATTTACTGTGTCTGAATTGCTCCAATGTCTTGAGCTGTTTGATTGTACAGCCAGACACAGTGTTGATCATATCACGCGTGATGCTTCTGCGCGCATACGGAAACTGCATGATTGTCTTAAAGAATCCGGCTTTGAAGGCCATCAGCTTGGAATGTATCTTATTCGGCTCCTCTTATGCTTTTTTGCTGATGACACCGGTATTTTTGCACCTAAACAGTTTTTCACCTATCTGATCCAGCAGACACATCCGGACGGCAGCAATCTACACACGCACCTTGGACTTATCTTTGACACGCTTAACACGCCTGTTGCAGCCCGGTTCGGGAATTGTGATGCCCTACAAAATTTTCCATTCGTGAACAGTCCGGTGTTTAAAGAAGAGCAGTTAGACATTATCCCGCTTAATGCCAAAACACGAAAAGCTCTTCTCCGGTGTTGTGAGCTTGATTGGAGCGCACTGTCCCCTTCCCTCTTCGGAGCTATATTTCAAAGCGTTATGAACAGTCAAGAACGGCATGACATCGGCGCGCATTATACCAGTGAAAAAAATATTAGGAAAGTCATCTGTCCGCTCTTTCTTGATAGACTCCGGGCAGAATTTGAAACGATCCGGATGTACCCATCTGAGACAAAAAAAGAACAGCTTATACAGTTTCACAGACAGCTTGCGCGCCTGAAGATCCTTGATCCTGCCTGCGGATGTGGAAACTTCCTGGTGAGCAGTTACCGTGCATTGCGGAAGCTTGAACTGTCGGTTATACACGAGCTTGCAGACCAACAAGGACATACTCGTGATCTGACGGTCCGCGTCACTGTCGATCAATGCTACGGAATAGAGATCGAAGAGTTCCCTGCTCTTATAGCTCAGACGGCACTGTGGCTTAGCGATTGCTTGATGAACAACGACGTTTCCGCACTGTTCGGTACCGGCATCGTGCATATTCCGCGTTCTGTATCAGCTTCAATCGTACATGCAAATGCGCTCAGTATTGATTGGGAATCTGTCGTCCCGAAAACTGCGTTACGGTATATAGTAGGGAATCCGCCGTTTTTTGGTTCCAGGATTATGAATAAAGCGCAAAAAAACGAGGTGATTGCCGTTTTTGACGGTCTTAGAAAAGCTACTATGTTAGATTATGTTACATGCTGGTACAAAAAAGCTGCCAGCTATATCCAGGGGACAGACATAGAGGTTGCTTTTGTATCAACGAACAGTATTTGTCAAGGAGAACAAGCGCCGATTTTGTGGTCAGAATTGATGTACAAACACGGGGTAACGATCAATTTTGCACATCAGACCTTTAAATGGTCTGCCGAAACGCGCGGTATAGCAACGGTATACTGTGTGATTGTCGGATTTAGCCTTATCAGCCGTCCCCTCAAGAAACTGTACTCCTATACGACGGTTATGGGTGAACCGACAGAAACGGTCGTTGATCGTATTAATCCCTATCTTGTAGATGCGCCTCTCTTGTTTATTGATCGGAGAAGCTCCCCGCTCTGTGCAGTTTCTAAAATCGTGCTAGGGAATATGCCGCGGGACGATGGAAACTTTTTTATGAACCGTGATGAGCGGGACAAGATACTGAGCCTCGAACCGGAACTTGCGCCGTACATAAAGCCATTTCTCGGCGCTCATGAGTTTATCAACAAGGTCACTCGGTATTGTTTGTGGCTTAAAGGGGTACCACCGGAACAATACGCTCATTCTCCCGTGATTCAAGAACGTCTCAAGAAGATACGAGCATTCAGAGAAAAAAGTACCCGTAAGGCGACAGCAAAACAAGCCGAATCTGCTGCACTGTTTGGTGAAATCCGACAGCCAGCGACAGATTATATTCTCATTCCCTTGACCTCATCATATCGGAGAATGTATGTCCCCATAGGGTTTGTCAGCACAGATATTATTGTGGGTAATTCCAATGCTGTCATTCCGGATGCAACACGCTATCATTTCGGGGTACTCACGTCGTTGATGCACATGGCATGGATGCGTGCTGTCTGTGGCAGACTCGGGAATGGTTATCGCTATTCAGGGACCATTGTCTATAATAATTTTCCGTGGCCGGAATCTGCGAACAACCAGCTTATCGAAACATTAGCACAGGGAGTGTTAGACGTGCGGGCTTTGTTCCCGCACCGAAGTCTTGCCGACCTGTACGATCCGGCAACTATGCCTCCCGAATTAGCCGACGCACATCACAAGCTGGACAGAGCCGTCGAGATAGCCTACGGTCGAACTTTTTCCACCGACAGTGCGCGTGTTGCCTATCTCTTTGAACTATACCAGAAACTGCATAGTAAAGGGGGACAGACCTCTAAGAAAACGGGAACAGACCTCTAAGCTAAACGGGGACAGACCTCGAGGCAAACAGGGACAGACCTCTGAGCTAAACGGGGACAGACATCCTAAACGGGGACAGACATCCTAAACGGGGACAGACATCCTAAACGGGGACAGACCTCTAGGCAAGGGGGGACAGACCTCTGAGTAAACGGGGACAGACCTCTGAGTAAAACGGGGACAGACCTCTGAGCTAAAAGGGACAGACCTCTGAGTAAACGGGGACAGACCTCTGAGTAAACGGGGACAGACCTCTAAGTCAAAGGGGACAGACCTCTAAGTCAAAGGGGACAGACCTCTGAGTCAAACGGGGACAG
>JAISSB010000103.1 GCA_031273325.1 Treponema sp.
CGGCTGATAGAATAGCTAATAATAAGAATAATACCAGCGGACATCAGCAGGATAGTGAGAACGCCAATGATAATACTGAAATGAAGCATGCGATAGACGGGTGCCATAATCGTGTTCCTTGAGACGCCGACAACGAGCGACCATGGTTTCGGATTCTGACCGATAGTAAAGGGAACAGCATAGTACTGAATAATTCCCCCCCCCCCCCATTCACGGAAGGCGCAGAAAAAGCAACAGATTTTCCGGTGGTAACAGCATCGACAAGTGTTTCAAGAGAGGAACCGAATGTGTCACGTTCAGATTCCCGCATATCCTTTCCAAGTCGCTCCGAATCAGGGTGGGCGGCAACACTTCCACCACTACTGAAGACAAATGCGTAACCGTCACCGAATGGTTTAATCGTCTCGGCTATAGCCTGGACTCCGGATAATTCAAAACCTATCCCAGCTATTCCTACCGTCGTACCATTGTCTTTTATAGGAGTACACATAGTTGTTGATATTGATATCTTATCGCCTATGAGAATCACCATAGGTTCAAATACAAACTCTTCCCCTCCGGTTACGTGCATAACCGCATCAAAAGGGAATTCCCTGATAGGTTCCACAAAAGGTCCGGTAGGGCTATATGTCCAGCCAGATATATAGCGTCCAGTTTCATCGGTTCCGGGAGTATTAGCATAATCCGCGTCCATACCGTCCAGTGCGTTTGGCGCCCAGTTCGCATAAACACTTGGTGCCTCTGGGTGTGCAATAATTGTCTGTTTTAGCATGAGATCAAAATACATCCGCCGTTCCTCGGTGGGGATATCTGTATAGCCTTCCATGACATTAGCAAGGGTTCGCGTTGTCTCTATATAGGTACCGAACCAGTTTTTCATTTCTTCAGCACCTTTCTGAGCAAGACTGTAAGCTTGTTCTTCTGCAAGCCTGCTGATTTCCCGGTGCGCCAAGGTAACAGTAACCCCAGCAAGAATACTAATCCCGATTATGTTGAAGACACTGATGAGACTAACAAGCTTAACCCCGATTTTCATAGTTCCTCTCCTCTTTTTCTGACTTGTTGTCATATTAATGGATAAGAGGAAGGTTGTCTATTTCTGACCTCTGATAGGTCTTTCAGGGTTCTGTCCCCCGTGAGGTCTGTCCCCATTCGTAGAAATCTGTAGAGGTCAGAGGTCTGTCCCTATTGCCGGAATCTGTAGAGGTCAGAGGTCTGCCCATTCGTAGAAATCTGAGTTCAGAGGTCTGTTCCCATTGGTCGGGAATCTGGTTCAGAGGTCTGTCCCCATTTGTTAGAAATCTGTAGTTTAGAGGTCTGTCCCGTGCGCTCTTTTGCATGCGATCTCTGCTTGACGTTTTTCCTATTTCCGAGTACCTTATAGGTGTGCCAAGGTAGCTCAGTCGGTAGAGCGGCGCACTCGTAATGCACAGGTCCCGGGTTCGATTCCCGGCCTTGGCTATGTGCAATGTATTGATATTGGTGTAAATCTGCTTAACGCAGCATTCAATGAAGATAGAGAACAAGTACTCCACAATGCGCGCGCAGTAGGAGTTTCTCCGCTTATTATTACCGGTACTACTATCCGCGACAGTATGGAAGCTCAACGGTACGCCGCACAGCATAGCGGACAGTGTTATGCAACGGCGGGAATTCACCCGCATAATGCACGGTTGTGCGGCTCTCGTACCATCGAACAACTTGAAATATGTTCCACGCAAAACGAAGTAGTAGCTATTGGCGAATGCGGTTTGGATTATAACCGTGATTTTTCTCCTCGTGCTATACAGCGGGCATGGTTTGAAAAACAAGTCGAATTGGCATGTGCGATAAAAAAGCCGCTGTTTCTGCACGAGCGTGAAGCTTTTGAAGACTGTTATCAGATTCTTAAACAGAATTGTACAAAAGGTACAAAAATGGTTATCCACTGTTTCACCGGTACCGAACAGCAACTCGAAAAATATTTAGATTTAGGGTGTTATATCGGCATAACCGGGTGGGTTTGTGACGAGCGCCGGGGAGCACAAATTGCTTCTTTAATAAAAAGAATTCCTACTGACGTGTTGATGCTTGAAACAGACGCTCCTTATCTCGTGCCGCGCACATTGAAACCGCGGAATAGCCGGAATGAACCAAAATATCTTATTCATATTGCCCAACAGATTGCCCGTATCATAGGAAAAGATCTTGGAACGCTTGCCGCAGAAACAGTGAAAAATACGGTTACTTTTTTTGATATTCCCCTGCACATTTCAACTGACAGTGAATAACAAATTTGGCTATCTTCAACCGGTTTTCCTGTTCGTATCAGCACAGGAGAGAAATTATTAAGAAGATGCAAAGGAATTAATGTGAATCCACGGTTTCAACGGTTAGCTTTAATGACGGGAACAGATACCCTGAGCGCATTAAGCCGCAAAACTGTTACCCTTGTTGGAGTCGGCGGCGTTGGAAGCTGGTGCGCCGAAGCACTCGTGCGCTCCGGAATCACATATCTTGCACTCATTGATTCGGACACTGTGTGCATTACGAATATAAACCGTCAGATTCAAGCAACAGATTCAACAGTAGGACAGGCAAAAGTTATTGCGCTCAAAGAGCGCTTGGAGACTATCAATCCATCCTGCCATATACAAACGTATCAAGAGATATTTTCACGGGAAACAAGCAGCCGCTTTAATATTGAACAGACCGATGTGATAATCGACGCCATTGACAGTTTGGGATATAAACTGGATCTGATAGAAATTGCTTGTGAGTCGGGAAAGACTTTTTTTTCCTGTATGGGTATGGCGCAAAAAATGGATCCAACACAAATAAAAACTGCTGATATTTGGGAGACAAAAGGTTGTCCTTTGGCACGGCTTGTCCGTGCAGGTCTTAAGAAACGCGGATTTAATCAGCATTTCACCGCCGTGTACAGCAGCGAATCTCTTCCCCGCCGCGAAGAAAGTACTGTTGGCTGCGGTTCCGGGGTGCATTGTTGCTGCCCTGCCCAAAAAACCGGTCCGGATTGGTGCGCCTCAAAAAAAGTTATCAATGGAAGTTCGGTCACCGTGACTGCAACCGCCGGCATGATACTTGCAAGCCTTGTACTTCGCTCGATTATGGCTGCCTATGGCACATAGTACGTGGCTAAAACAAAGCGCTCTGCTCTCGGTACTCACGTTAATATCGCGAATCTTGGGGTTGGTGCGGGAAATGATTAAAGCACAGTTTCTCGGTACCACCGTGCTTTCAGATGCTTTTTCTGTTGCATTCATGATCCCAAATTTATTCCGCCGTCTTTTTGCAGAAGGTTCTATAGCTGTTGCCTTTATCCCAACGTTTAAACAGTACCTTAATACCAACGACAAAAACCATATTGCAACATTTCTTTCAAGCTTTATCACAGTACTCACCGTATTAGTAACGGTCGTCGTTGGTTCAGGAATACTTGCAGCACCGATTATTGTTCCGCTTTTCGGCTTGGAAGCTTATGAAGAAACGGTATTGCTGACTCGGCTGATGTTCCCGTTTCTTGCGTTTATTTCGTGCGCTGCATTCTTTCAAGGAATTCTCAACAGTATATACATCTTTGCGCCTTCAGGTTTTGCTCCTATTGTACTCAATATCGTTACTATTCTCTGCGCTTATATCTTAAGCCCGTTCATGGCAAATCCGGCGCGGGCGCTTGCAGTCGGCATACTTATCGGCGGCTTTTTAGAGGCGGCTATTCAAATTCCCTTCGTACTCAAAGCAGGCTACCTTTGTTCATGCATAAATCTGAGAAAAGCAATCAAGAATCCCGGCGTCAAACGGGTTATTCATCTTATCATTCCCACGATTATAGGCATGGCTGCGTATCAGCTCAACGATCTTATTTCAACCGTACTTGCAGGAAATGCCGGAATCGGCGTCGTATCGAGCCTTCAGTATTCCCTGAGATTGCAAGAATTGATCCTTGGAGTCTTTGCCGTGTCGCTTGGCACTGTCCTCCTTCCCGAACTAGCAGACTATGCCCAAAACGGGGATTGGCAGCACTACAGTGTCCAGCTTGCTTCAGCGCTCCGGACTATCGTGTTGATCACGGTGCCGATTAGTGTTTTCAGCTTTGCGTGCGGAGAAGAATTGATACGGTTATTATTCCAAAAACAGAGTTTTGATAATGACTCGGTATTGTTAACGTTGGGAGCATTTAATTTTCATATACCGGGTATAGTGTTTATTGCCATTAACCGAATTGTTACTCCGGCACTGTATGCACAGGGCGATACCCGTTCACCAACTATTGCAGGAATAATCTCATTGCTTGTTAACATGATCGTTGCAGTACTGCTTGCCGGACATTTCAAAGGAAAAGGAATTGCGTTTGCCCTTTCGTTTGCAAGTGCCGTAAATACAGTGATTCTTTTTCTCTTGCTCAAAAGAAAATCGGTAATTTCCCTTAACAGCATCATTAAATCCACAGTTTTATATAGTTTAAAAATTGCGCTTTTCTCCGGTATTGCGATAATTCCGGTGCTTATCTTTAAAACAGCGGCTGCTCCGTCACTGAGCAGTCTCCACAAAATACTACGGTATGGAATTCCTGTAAGCATTGGTGCGCTTGTATGTGCAGTAATCGGCATTTTTTTATTGTTCATAACAAAAGATAAGCATGTACGCGCACTCGTACGATCTATGCGGAAAGAAGATTCTTCACCTCGAAGAAGCTCAAAGGATGGTAAATAACCAGCGGAACCAAGCCGCCTTACCGGCAAAGAAAACCCACAGGCAGTGGGTTTTCTTTTTTCTATAAACCTCCTTACTTTCTCCATAGTGCTAATGTTTCTTGCAAGGTGCCCATGACGTGCTGCACTATGGAGAAAGGTTTTTGCAAGGTGCACATAACTTGATACAGAGTGCAGCAACCTATGAATGAAGCATTGTGAGACGTGCTGCATAATGCAGCAACCTATGAATGAAGCATTGTGAGACGTGCTGCAGAGTGCAGAATGTTTCTTGCCGATACTGCACACACCGGTAAAATACTTTCTTTCGTACATGATACTTCAATTGTCCTGCTTGAATATCGTTGGTATGAAGTATGTGATACCGGTTTATGAACCACTGGGAAATGTCATGCAAGACTCGTATTCTTCCCCCGACCGATGAGAAGGTAGTGAGATTTCCCCGCCGAGAAAGGCAGAGTTTATTCAGAGAAAGCTGTTGTGCTTTTTCGGCTCCCGGTATTTCCATTGTTGTGTTGTATGAGTGGAGTTCCACGATTTCACTCAAGCAAGCGCTTGTTGTGCAGTAGCCTGCACCAATGCGGTGGGAAGATCTGGACAGAGCTTGTGGCGGAAGCATAGCCAAACTTGTGGAGATAGGTATAGGAAGTTGCGTGCTGTTCGTGTGCAAGCTGCACGAATAAGTTGAAGACCTTTTCTGCGTGGTTTATCGTGTCGAGAACGAAAGTTTTTTGTTCTCCGGAAGGTTGATTTTGATAGTTCGTACGTGAACATGCTCAAATTCCATAATGAGTATGCTACCGCATGATTGAACTGTTTACAAAGAATTTCATCCCACAGAACAAACTGTGGGTTTTCATTTTCCCATAAATATTGCACACTTCGCTTAACAAGTCTGTATAGCAGCTTCGCCGCCTTTGCGGCTCGGGTTCGCAATTGCTCGTCATTCCGCTATTTTCATTATCCAGTCTCCATCTGCCACATTTGCCTACAACTGGTCTTTGTTGTGCAAAGCCCTTATTCGGGCCGCCAAACCGTCGTAAACAGCCGGAACGTTATGCGCCATTTTTTTGAAATTTCTTGAGAAACTTGAAGAAGCATTGACAAAAGAATAACAGTAAGATAAATATGGAAGAAATTTAGTGATAGGAGGAATATAAACATGAACGAAGTAATAAAACACATTCTTGAACGGCGGAGTATTCGTAAGTACCAACCGGATCAAATTAGTGATGATGAACTTACGGTTATCTTGGAGGCTGGACTTTACGCGCCAAATGCAGGCAGTCACCAGAGCGCCGTGTTCGTGGTCTGTCAGGACAAGGAAATCAACGAAACACTGGGACGGCTTAATTGTTCGTTGATGGGAAAAAGAAGTGGTAACGAAATGTATGGTCATAAAGAGCAGCCGAGTATCGCCGATGATCCAACAATAAAAAGCGCCTTCTATGGCGCACCTACCGTATTGCATCTTTTTTCTGGGACACATTTTAATAGTATAGGTGATGCGTGGATTTGTGCGGAGAACATATTGCTCGCGGCACATTCAATAGGCGTTTCTTCTTGTATTGTCGCTCGTGCGATAGAAACTTTTAGCACTGATGATGGACAAAAAATTCTACAAAACTGGCAAACAAAATGTAGTTTATCGGCGGAATTGAAGCCGGTTTGCTATGTGTGTTTAGGTTATCGCGCTGGTGATATGCCTCACGCCAAACCCCGGAAGGCTGATAGAATTATTAAAGTATAACAAACGTATTATTTTTTTGTTTTCTATCCATTTTTGAAATTTATTGACAAAGGATGGAGGAATTTTTTGAATGAAGAAATAAATACAAGGCAAAAAAACGGCGCATAATAGGCCTGTATATGTCCGCGCCCGAAGGCGCTCAGGTTACGTTCGGCTAGGTCATTACGCTTCGCTCCACCACATTTCGGCCCGCCGTAATGCTTCGCATTGCTTTATATGGGCGGGCCAAAACGTCATATACAGCCGAAACGTTATGTGCAATTTTTTGCGCTCAGCGAAACCTTGACATATTCTAGTAGTTTGAAATCTCGCAATAAAGAAAACTGAAATATTCAGCACGCCGCCATCCTTGGCGGCGCTTCGGGAAATATTTTTTACTGATCATTATCGTCTGTATTTTCTAAACCTAAAAACATATCAACTGAGAATTTAATACGATTTGTAGTTAAATGTTCTGATGCGTTTTTTTTCTCTTTACCAAAATTCAAATTAACGACAGATATAGCTAATCCATCCGCTCTTCTATATGCCAAAGGTAACCCTTCTTCTGATGCTTCGACAACAGATTCATTGATTTCAAGTAATGTTGTTTTTACAAAATCCTTTAAGCTTAAGGTTTGATTTTGTTGCATAGTTACCCTCTTAAAAATATTCCAAGTAATCATTCTTATTCAAAACATCATCGGCAATACCTTTTTTGATAATATTTTGAATAAACTCATCTTCCGTAAGATATTCCTCTACAGTAGCACCGCCCAGCATAAGATTTATACCTTCAATATCAGTGCTTTCAATACCGACAAAGCACAATTTCCAAATATCTTGGCTAGAATCCCACGCAAGCGAAAATGTACAAAAATCAATAGGCATTTTTGCATTGCTTGATTGCAATCGGCTTGTATCACAGGCAGTTTTCATATACTTTAGTCCGCAATCTTGCAAAATAAAAACAATTTTCCGTCCCCAATGATTTATAATCTTGCCTTTTTTATAGGCTTGTTGCATCATTGTTTTTGAAAATTCATTTGCCCAATTTATACCAAAATTGTACGAAGCCCTTTGAAACTTGCCAGTTTCGCGTATATCGGTAATCGCAGGATAGGGACTGCCGGTTGTTCCCGCAGCCTGTAACTCAACGCAGAAGAAGTCGGTTATTTTAGCATTCTTGTCCCGCGTGATAGCAACATAATCCACGGAACCACCAACACCTATATTGACTTCCTGTATCCATTCAATATTTGTCCAACGTGACAAATATTTCTTTCGAATTGTATCAAACATAACACTTTCTTTAAAACGTTGCGGACAAATTATTACAGGATCATATTCTTGCAGAAAATCACCCTTGTAGCCGATTGTGCAAATTCCAACTTTTATTTGTGGCTCGCTCTTTCGCGGCTTTACACAGGTTCCCTTTATAAAAGGGCAGTATTGCTGTCGTATTTCATTCTTTAATTCGACAGAGTCATCAATATACGGGCAACCAAAAATCTCGGTTGGACGTTTACTTAAAATAGGTCGGTGCATATGTATTTCATC
>JAISSB010000015.1 GCA_031273325.1 Treponema sp.
AGCTGCAAAGACGGGCGTTGCTTCCGGTGCAAAAATTACTGCGCCCACTCCCACAAAGGACGGCTTTGATCTTGAAGGATGGTACAAAGATGCAGACTTTGAAGATGCATGGGACTTTGCTACCGATACCGTAACGGCGAACACCATACTCTACGCACAATGGGACGATATTCGGACGGAACTGACCGTAGGGGAAGGTAACGATGCTGTTGCTGCTGAAGCTACTGATACAACAGCAGATGTTGAATTTGCTTTTGACGGCACTGAAATAACCGGGCTTACAGTAGCCGATTTCGTCGTGAGTGAGGGCGCTGAGATAGAAAATGACGAAGCTATTGTAGTGGAAAGTGGTAAAGTAACCGTTACGATAAGCTTTAACGCAAATGAAGGCAGTGATGCCATAGAGTACACCGTGAGCATCAATCCAGACAGCACACTGATTAAAGGTGAGGCAGAAGTTACCGTTACTCAAGCAGCAGAATAAGACTAATCGTTTAGAACACGATTAATTTGTACTTAAGCGGGCTTCTCCTTTATGGGGAAGCCCTTTTTTAATTATTGGGGACAGACCTCGTAGCTTCAGCAGACCCGAAAGCTTTCACGGGGACAGACCTCATAGCTTCAACAGACCCGAAAGCCTTAACGGGGACAGACCTCATAGCTTCAGCAGACTAAAAAGCCTTAACGGGGACAGACCTCAAAAGGTTTTCTATACTCAAGAAGCCCAATGCAGAGCATTGGGGAGTTTGTTGTTAAGCTAAAATCGATTGAAGCGCGGGATTTTTCTGTAATTCTTCTTTTAAACGAGCTGCCCGTCCGGTATTAACGTAGTCGGGACTTTGGAAAGAATAGTTGAAATGGGTATGCACAGTATAGGTTCCTTGTAAAAGCGCATACGCATCTTCGGTCATAACTAACTCTTCGTCAGTAGGGATAATAAAAATGGGAATGGGCGCATGATCGGCAGAAATGCGGGTTTCAGCATTCCGGGTGTGAGAACATTCGTTTTTCGCCGGATCATATATAAAACCAATGCCTTCAAGTCCGTCAAGGATTTTTTTCCGCATAAACGGAGCAAGTTCTCCAACGCCTGCCGTGAACACGAGTGCGTCAACCCTTCCCAGAATAGCTTGATAGGCGCCGATATACTTTTTGATCCGGTGCGCTTCCATATCTTGAGCTAAAGCCGCCCGTGCGTTTCCCTGAAGCACCGCCTCTTGAATGTCGCGCCGATCGGCATACTGCCCGGTAATCCCCAGCAGTCCGGACTTTTTATTGAGCGTTTGCTCGATCTCCTCCGCTGACATACCGGTCTTCCGCATAACATAAAACGGCATTGCGAGATCGGCGTCTCCGCTTCGGGTTCCCATGACAAGCCCCTCCAACGGGGTAATTCCCATAGACGTATCAAACGAACACCCGTTTTTAACGGCATTAATCGAAGCACCGTTTCCTAAATGGGCGATGATAACATTCGTTTCGAAGGGATCTTTTTTTAAAAGTACGGCGGCACGTTTTGCTGTATATAAAAAGGATGTGCCATGAAAACCATATTTCCGCACCGCATACTGTTCATACCATGCGTAAGGAACCGCGTAGAGAAAAGCTTCCGGCGGCATCGTTTGGTGCCATGCAGTGTCCATAATCGCACAGTGCGGCACATCAGGAAGCACTTTTTGCGCCGCTTCAATGCCCATAATGTTGGCAGGATTGTGGAGCGGTCCGAGATCACGCACGTCGTCAAAGACCTTCATTGCTGCAGCGTCAACGATAACCGAATGGGTGAATTTGTCGCCCCCGTGGAGTACGCGATGCCCCACTGCTTTGATCCCGTGCATATCGCTGATAACCCCGAATTCCGGATCGGTTAATGTGTTAATAATAAGATTGATAGCGTCAGTATGCGTGGGACAGTTCTGCTGTACTACCCGTTCAACTTTGCCTTTTGCGCTGTGTTTGATAAACGAACCGTCAAAAGTTACTTTTTCTACAACCCCAACGGCAAGCACATCGCGGGCTTCCCAATCGTATACCTGATACTTTGCGGACGATGATCCACAGTTTAATGTTAAAATAATCATAGGAACAGTGTAGCATATTAAGCAAGAAATTGCACGGTTGATTCAGGAGGCTATCCGTTAGATACTGTTAATGTGGAACATATTATATCGGCATTGGTGGAAAACAGAGCGGGTACGTTGAGCCGTATTGCCGGATTATTCAGCCGCCGTGCGTTCAATATTGACAGTCTCACGGTGGGAGAAACGGCCGATCCGACGATCTCTCGGATGACTATCGCAGTTACTGGCGACGATGACACCATAGAGCAAATTGTTAAACAGATTGCAAAACTTGTTGATGTACGGGCGGTGCGTGAACTTGAAGCTGCACACTGTATGCGGCGGGAAATTCTCTTGGTAAAAATTGCCGTTGACGAACAAAGCCGTCCTGCAATCATAGCTCTTGCAGGAGTTTTCCGCTCGCGCATCATAGACGTATCTCTGTCTGCTATGACGATTGAAGCAACCGGAAACCGGGAAAAGCTGGAGGGACTCTTGTTAATTTTAAAACCCTACGGTATTATGGAACTCGCACGCACCGGCTTAATTGCTTTGGAGCGGGGAGAACAAACGCTTGAAAGTCACTTACACCATGAAGATCAAACATAAGGGATGGATTATATGTATGATGTAACGGCATTGGGGGAACTCCTTATCGACTTCAGCCTCAACGGTATTAATGATCGGGGAATTGCGCTTTTTGCTCAAAATCCCGGCGGCGCTCCCGCGAATGTATTGGCTATGGTCACCTGTTTGGGCGGAAAAACAGCTTTTATCGGCAAAGTAGGCTGCGATGCCTTTGGTCGTTTTCTGCTTCAAACACTTGAGAATGCAGGCATTGACAGTGCTGGGCTTGTACTGGACAGCACCGTCCTGACGACCTTAGCTTTTGTACAGTTAGACGCGCAGGGGGATCGGTCATTCAGCTTTTACCGGAAAAACGGAGCGGATCTAATGCTTACAAGCGCAGAAGTGAAGAAAGAATTGATTGATAACGGGGCAATATTTCACTGTGGATCGGTTTCTTTAACAGACGAACCGTGCAGAAGTACGGTACATACCGCGGTACGCTACGCAAAAGATCGGGGAAAAATTATAAGCTATGACCCGAATTACCGTCCGTTCTTGTGGAACAGTGAAGAAGAAGCGCAAAGAGAAATGGCAGCGCTGGTACCATACGCGGATATTCTCAAGGTTTCCGAAGAAGAAATGGTGATACTCACCGGAACAACTGAGGTAAAAAAAGGGGCGGCTCGACTGTTCGAGCAAGGTCCGGCTATCGTTCTCATATCATTGGGAGCACAGGGCGCTTTCTATTACTGCGCGAACGGTTCCGGCACTTTGCCCGCGTATGACGTGCCTACCGTTGATACGACCGGGGCAGGAGATGCCTTCCTCGGAACGGTTCTTTTTTATGTACGGAACAAAACCAGAAGAGACCTTGAAACTATCACACAAGATGAACTAGCAGACATCGTTGACTGTGCGAATGCAGCGGGAAGTCTAACCACGACTGCCTACGGTGCCATTCCGGCAATGCCGGACAAAAATTCCATTGCAAAATGCCGGCAAGCTGCTAATACTGTGCGCGGTTAACTCTTATGTATGAACGGTTTATATTAAACCGCTTAAACCACTGGTTCTTACGCGAAAACCTGAGAAATCAATGGCTTCCGCAACCACAGAAAGAGTCTATCGGTTCGTACATCTCTCCGCCGGCTGAGGCGGTACTTGTGTACTGCTCCGATTCGTCAGTTGAAAGCAATCTGTCCCGATTATAGAAATGAAGCGCACGGTTTACCGAAGCGCCCGCTCCAGTAGCTATAATTACAGAAATTTTTATGAGCGAGCTTAATTCCGCGTGACAAATCCATGAGTTTGTTGTTTTCAACGGTATAAAATTTGTGGAGATACTTCTCTATCGGTGTGACAGATCCTCAATCCAGTTCAGAAAATAGAAGTTTCTCCGCTCAATAATGCTAAAACTGAAGCTTATTAAGCGAACTATTGACACTGTCGATTTGCCTCCCTATAATAAAAACTTAATCAATTTCCTATAATATACATAGGAATTATATAAGGCATTAGTTATTGCACAAAACGAAAATACGTGCAAAATATATTATTTATGAGGAGTACAAAATGAACTCTGTTTTACGGTATTTTGGTAAATTCTTTTTAGCAGTTATTGCAACATTGGCACTGTTATTTTTTCAGGGTGTACCAGCAGCTGCGAGAGCTAGACAGGACACCGCTCCGAGAGATACCTTCATTTATGGCATTGAAGGGGATCCGGGCGACGATATTAATACTATCACTGTCGGCGACCGTTACGGCTTGACCCTAGAACGTCTCTTGTATAGTCCACTGTACAATTACTACGGACCTAACGATATAACTTATCTGTTGGCAGAGCGAGTGGAGGTTTCAAACGATAATCTCACGGTGACTTTCCATTTGCGAAAGGATGTTCGTTGGTCGGACGGGGTTCCCTTTACGGCAGACGATGTGATCTTTACCTTTGAACATATCATTAAAGCCGAATATTCCAACGGACGGGACGGCTTTGTTATTGCAGGTAAGCCGGTACGTCTGGTCAAACGAGATGATTATACCGTCGAGATTCATTATCCGGTTTTTGTCGCCAATGCACTGGAGACGGCCGGGGCAGAACATTTCATTATGCCAAAACATATCTATGAAAATGACGCGACCCTAGATAATAACCCAAAAAACCGCAACCCCGTGGGAACCGGACCCTATACGTTACAAGAATACGTGGCAGGACAGTATATCAGACTGACCGCCAATGACGCATATTTTCTGGGTAAACCTAAGATTCCCACTGTCATCTTTCAGATCGTCTCAGATCTCAATTCAGCAAAGTTGGCATTGCAGAAAGGGGAAATTCACGCTCTGGTACTGGCTAATTCAGATGCTGATTCTTTCAAAAACACTAATGTGACTATCTATGCTTATCCTGAAGATAGGGTTGGGTATTTATCCTTCAATCTGGCATCTAACCGTGTGCAGGATATTAACTTACGAAAGGCAGTTTTCTTTGCCCTTAACCGGGAAGAAATGAACATAGGTGCCTACCTCTCACCGGATTTTTATGTCAATGCCTATTCTTTTTTACCCTATTCGTCGGCTTTTTTCACGGATAACATTGAAAAGTACGAACAGGATACAACAAAGGCACGACAATATTTGTTACAAGCAGCGTCTGTCCCGACACTACGTATTGCCTATACTGCGAATAATGTACAGCAGGAAGTACAGGCTATGGTTGCTCAGCAAAACCTCAGAGCTATAGGCGTTAATGTAGAACTTTTAGCATTAGACTCAACTTCCCTCTATAATAAATTGGGAGAATCCAGCGGAGAATTTGAAATATATCTTGGCGGTTATATTATGGGAATAGATCCTTCCAATTATGCGACATTATTTGTCAGTGACTCGGCATACAATTACGGGCATCTGGCAGATAAAACCCTTGATGACCTATTTACCGCTGGTTCCATAGAAACGAACCCTGCTAGACGGCTTCAGATCTATCAAGATGCTCAGCGACGTCTAGCGGATTTAGCTTTCCAATACCCCATTGTAACGAATAAGCGTCTTTTAGGAGTCACCAACAACGTAGGTGGAGTGGAAGATGCGCGGCTCATCCCCATCTATACTTTTGAGGATATGTCCAAACTCTATTTCAAATAGCACCGGGGCAGATCAGAGGAGCGTTTTTTGTTACAGTATATAGGCAAACGAATACTACAAGCCATACCTATACTGTTTATCATCTGTGTAGTCTGTTTTGCATTGATTCAACTTGCTCCTTTTGATGCCATTGATATGTTGACCAGGCCGGATATGCCGCCGGAGATTGTACAGGCATTGAAGGTGCGATATGGTCTGGATCAACCGGCGTATGTCCAGTTCCTGTCATGGATGCACCGTATGTTTACCGGAGATTTAGGGTATTCAATCGTAAACCATCAAAGTGTTGCTTTAGGTCTTAACTCACGGTTGCCGAATACCATACTCCTCGTACTGCCCAGTTATACGATAGCGATTGTCTTGTCTATTGTGCTGGGGCTTCTTGCAGGGATAAATCAAGGCGGGAAACTAGATTGGACGGTGGATATTCTGTGTTCAATAGGTATGGCGACCCCAACATTCTGGATAGGTATGATCCTACTCTACATCTTTGCCTATGCTTTAAACCTGCTTCCTGTTTTGGGAATGCATACCCTGGGACAAGAAGCAAGTCTGACAGACCTTTTGCGGCATATGATCTTGCCCTGTACGACACTTATCACTGCGTTTTTACCGGAGACTGTTCGGTATGTACGCTCTGCTACCGTCAGTCAATATCAGGAAAATTATGTTATGGTACAGCGAGCATTCGGAAGTAGTACACTACAGATCCTCTTCGGGCATGTAATGAAAAATGTGCTACTACCGATCATAACTTTGGTGGGTATGTCACTGCCAATGCTGGTAACCGGTGCCTTTGTCACCGAATCAATCTTTAGCTGGCCGGGGGTTGGCACCTATTTTCTAACTGCAATTAAAGGTTTTGATTATCCAGTGATTATGGTAGTCTTACTGTTTTCTTCAATTATGGTTATTGTAGGCAATCTACTGGCGGATATTTGTTATTGTTTGGTTGATCCGCGCATTAAGTCCGGAGGTAAGCTATGATTTCTGTAAGGAACAGACAGCTCCGGCAGCTACACCGAGAATTCAAACGGAGCCGGGATCTGATTCTCGCCGTCGCTTTTCTCTTGTTTATATCATTTATCTCGATTTTTGCCTTTCTGTCACCCTACGATCCTGATACCATTGACGTATTACACAGATTTGAAGGTCCCAGCGTTAAACACTGGTTCGGTACTGATGATCTGGGGCGGGATTATCTGACTCGTATCCTCTACGGCGGACGGATATCTCTGGCAGTCGGTATTGTAGCGATGTCTATCTCGACTATCATAGGAGTTTTTGTGGGCATTGTCGCGGGGTATATGGGAGGAGTAGTGGATAACCTCTTAATGCGCCTGGTGGATATTCTTTCCTCTATTCCCTGGATGATACTGGTAACAGTAGTAAGTATATACCTACGACCGGGGCTTCAGGCAATCATCCTGGTGATCGGACTCTTTACCTGGATGTCCATTGCCAGGCTAGTGCGGGCAGAGACTTTAAGGGTAAAGGAGCGGGAATATGTACTTTACGCACAAGCTATTCATCAACTGTCCACGGTTATTATCTTGCGTCACATTCTACCGGCAGTACTCCCTACCATTATTGTCGCTGCAACGAACGGTATCGCCAATGCTATTATGATGGAATCGGCTCTCAGTTTCTTAGGCATGGGTGTCCAGCAACCGGTATCCTCCTGGGGCAGTATGCTTAACCGCGCTCAGGGAGTACTGCACACCGCACCGTATATGGCGATCTTGCCAGGAATTATGATCATTCTTACGGTTTACTCTTTTAACAAGATTGGCAGTATGATCCGGATCTTTGCCGAACCACGGACAAGTTTGAAATGATAGAATCAGCTCTGCCGCTGCTAGAACTTCAGGGGCTACATTGTACCTTTGACATTGCAGGACAGCAGGTTAACATATTGCGGGGAATAGATTTGACCCTATGGCACGGTGAAATTCTCGGTCTCGTTGGGGAAAGTGGCAGTGGCAAAACGCTTACTATGCGTTCTGTTATTCGTATGCTGCCTCTTAACGCTCACATAGAAACGGATCAATTAAGTTTTAATGGAACCGACCTGCGGACACTCACGGAAAAATCTCTCCGGACTATTCGGGGAAAAGATATTTCTATGATATTTCATGACCCGATGACTTCACTTAATCCTCTTAAACGGGTAGGCAATCATATTATGGAAGTGCTTCTACACCATAGCTATACCAGCCGCCGACAGATACGGCAAGAAGCGCTAACGCTGTTAAGGTCTGTCGGTATTCCTTCTGCCGAAACGCGGATGCGGCAGTATCCCCATGAATTATCCGGTGGTATGCGTCAGCGGGTACTGATTGCTATGGCTCTGGCATGCCGACCGAAACTCCTTATCGCTGACGAACCGACCACCGGACTGGATGTTACCATTCAAGCTCAAATCTTAGCACTGATCCGTGCTTTACAGCAAAAGAGCGGTATGGCAGTAGTTATGATAACCCATGACCTGGGAGTGGTTGCAAGTCTTTGTCATCGGGTTGCAGTGATGTACGCAGGGCTGATTATGGAAATTGGTCCGGTTGATGATATTTTTATCCAGCCTCTGCACCCCTATACTCAGGCACTGTTGCGATCTATACCGGCTATTCATCAGGGCCGTGAACGGCAGGGACGGCTTATCGCCATCAAAGGGCAGCCTCCCTCCCTATTAAACTTACCGCCGGGATGTCCTTTTGCGCCGCGCTGCGACCAGATTCATCTTCATTGCAGAGAGTATCTCCCTCCTATGAAACACTGTAGTCCCCACCACAGTGTCCGCTGTTTCCGGATTAATCCGAGTCTTTAAATGCATGAAACCAATTGAAAAAACCCTTATTGAAGTAAAAAATCTCGTAAAAGAATTTACTGTCCGCCGTTCTTTTCACCCAACGTTAAAACTCCGGGCGGTTAACGATGTGAGTTTCTCCATTTTAAATGGAGAGACTTTTGGACTTGTTGGTGAAAGCGGCTGCGGAAAATCAACCTTAGGCCGGAGCATTCTCCGACTCTATACGCCTAGTTCAGGCAGCATATTGTTTTCCGGTACCGACATCACCAGACTCTCCGGCAAAGCTCTCGCACCGTACCAGCGGCGGATGCAGATTATTTTCCAGGATCCCTACGCTTCTCTTAACCCGGCGCTGTTAGTTCGGGATATATTAGCAGAGCCGCTCCTCCTGAAAACCAAACTTTCTGTAAAAGAATGCAGCGATCAGATTCAGGATATGCTGATCCGTGTCGGTATGAATGCTGACGATATGTACAAGTATCCGCACGAGTTTTCTGGAGGACAGCATCAGCGGATTAGTATTGCCCGAGCGCTCATAGTGCATCCCGAATTTATTTTGTGCGACGAGCCGATAAGCGCCCTGGACGTGTCTATTCAAGCTCAGGTCGTCAATCTGCTTGAGGATCTGCAGCAGGAATTCGGTCTGACTTATCTTTTTGTTACTCACGATCTCTCCATAGTACGGCATATTTCTCACCGGATCGCAGTGATGTACATGGGCGAAATCGTAGAAATAGCCGCTGCCGGTGAAATATATAAAAATCCCCTGCACCCTTATACTCAGGCGCTGCTCCAAGCTATTCCCATACCGGATCCCCGGCGGGCGAGGGAATCGCCGCCGAATCTGCTTGAAGGGGAGTTGCCAAATCCTCTGGAGCAACGGTACGGCTGTGCATTTTTTACCCGATGCCCCCGTGCTTCAGCAATCTGCCGAAACCAGCACCCCAAACTACAGGACATTGGAAACGGTCACTATACCGCGTGCCAAAACTAATACCCGCAGCAATCCTTTATTTTATAGAAAGTTTTTCCTCAGCAATCATCCTTATTCTAAAATGGTCGTTTGATTTTGTAAAACGGTCGCTTCATTTTAACAAAACAGTCGTTTCATTTTCTAAAACAGTCGTTTGATTTTAATAAAACGGTCGTTTGATTTTAATAAAACGGTCGTTTGATTTTTCAAAACGGTCGTTTCATTTTAACAAAACGGTCGTTTGATTTTGTAAAACGGTCGTTTCATTTTGTAAAACGGTCGTTTCATTTTAACAAAACGGTCGTTTGATTTTGTAAAACAGTCGCTTGATTTTTCAAAACGGTCGTTTCATTTTAACAAAACAGTCGTTTCATTTTAACAAAACAGTCGTTTCATTTTCTAAAATGGTCGTTTGATTTTCTAAAATGGTCGTTTGATTTTAACAAAATGGTCGTTTGATTTTAACAAAATGGTCGTTTGATTTTAACAAAATGGTCGTTTCATTTTAATAAAACGGTCGTTTGATTTTTCAAAACGGTCGTTTGATTTTCTAAAACGGTCGTTTGGTTTTCTAAAACGGTCGTTTCATTTTGTAAAACGGTCGTTTCATTTTGTAAAACGGTCGTTTCATTTTGTAAAACGGTCGTTTCATTTTAATAAAACGGTCGTGTGATTTTGTAAAACGGTCGCTTGATTTTCTAAAACGGTCGTTTCATTTTCTAAAACGGTCGTTTCATTTTCTAAAATGGTCGTTTGATTTTATAAAACGGTCGCTTGATTTTAATAAAACGGTCGTTTGATTTTATAAAACGGTCGTTTGATTTTATAAAACGGTCGTTTGATTTTAATAAAATAGTCATTTGGTTTTCTAAAACGGTCGTTTCATTTTAATAAAACGTATGTGCTCTGCTGGGTGTGCTGCATACCGTATCGAGAAATGGTTTGGACTTGTGGATATACATTATGCACAGCACGATGTTATACTTATAGAAAAATAGAGAATTATCAAGGACAGATAACTACTCTGTATGGAAGGAATTAATCGGATAGTATGAAATGTCGTGTTGTTATTGCAGATCCTGCAAAGAATATTACCGCATTTGTATATGATTCTCTTAACCTGAGCATCGCTCAAGCACTTTTAAAAGTTGATTTTATACACACTTCGGGGACAGACCTCGATATTTTAAAAGAAAAACATATTGAACAAGTTGGTTTTATACACGCTTCGGGGACACACCTCGATATGATGGGGGGAGAATTTTGCGCTAATGCAGCTCGGAGTTTCGGGTTGCTTGTCGCTCGCGAGCGTGCTATCGTGGGAAACGGCACTGTCCGTATCACCGTAAGCGGGAGTGCTGCGCCCCTTGACGTCTTTGTTCATAGTGAAAAGAACTATGCTGCTGTTCGTATTCCTGGACCGAAAGCTAAAACAATACTGACATTCGACGGCGCTCCTCTCCCCGTTTATCATTTTGACGGGATCAGTCACATTATTGCTCCGAATATCAGCGCAACATCCGAACATGTTCTCATGATTAAAGCGTCTTTTGTGCAGCAACAACTGCCTGTTCCGGCGCTTGGAGTGCTTTTTTATGACGAAAAGCGTGATTTTCTGGAACCGGCCGTTATGGTATTCGATACGAACTCGGTCGTTTTTGAGTCAAGCTGCGGCTCTGGTTCTGCAGCATTCGGCGTATGGCGCGCCGAAACAGTGCGTGAAGCACGGATAAGCTATGCGGTTGTTCAACCAGGCGGTACCATTGAGGTAACCGTGATAAAGCATAATAATAAGGTACAATCAATTGATATTGGCGGCACTGTGCTGTTAAGTCCTGTAATTGACTTTGAGCTGCATACTACGGTATCTGGATCAGAAGAAGGGCATAGGGTACTGTAATTTATAAGAGAATGGCTTGAGATATACGCCGCATAATTGTATACTGAGTGAAGGAATACGCATGTGTCTGGCAGATAATTTCTGTCTTTCGGCACCTGCTGGATTGAGAGAGCTTGCTCTCACAGTTTAACATTGTTCTTGAAAAGGAACTGTTGTATGTATAGTTTTTATGCTATAAAAACAAGAAGCCCAATGCTGTAGGCTTTGGTAGCTCAAAATTATTGAGGAAAACGTGGCTAAAGCGAAAATTTTAGGCAGAATGATCGTTCTGTTCCTCCTTATTTTAATACTTGTTGGCGGTGGAATCGTATGGTTTGATTACCTTAATCTCATTGACGCAAAATCGCTTTTATCGCCATTGTACCGTTTTGTAGGGAGAACGGGCCGCAGCCAGCCGACAACAGTTCTTCTGTCAGGAGGAGAAACATTATCGCTCGATACGGAACGGTTAGCAGTACGGCTTGAAGCGTTGGAATTACAAAAAGCCGAACTGGAAAAACAAGAACAAGATATACAAAACCGTCGAGGGGAGTTGGAACAGATAGCTCAAGAATTAGAAACAAGACAGAAAGCTTTGGACGAACTTGAGAATTCTTTCAGTGCGCTCGCACAAGAACGGGACGTAAAAACGCGGAATATTGAACAAAATGCCCGATACCTTAACGGTATGCCTCCGGCTCAAGCTGTTGCAATTATTAGTAATATGGATGATCAAGATGCTATCGATGTTTTTAGAGCAAGCGAAGAAATTGCAGCAGCAGAAGGCACTACTTCAATTGTATCGTATTGGTTATCTTTGTTACCGGCTGAACGATCTGCAGATCTGCAGCGGAAAATGTCACGGCAGCCGGTAATAGCTCATTAAAAAGGAGTGTCTATGCACATAGCTCCAAAAGGTGTACATTCGCCAGTAGCAGTGGCGGCGAATAAAAAAGTTTCGGCAAAGAAAATATCACTGCCAACAGTATTTAATGCGGTACTTGAATCGCTTGCAAAGAAAACAGAATCAAAAATAGAAACGAAAACTCAAAAAAAAGTCGATACGGCGAATCTAACAAAGAAAAATCAATCAGCCGCCGTTGTCTCCGACCAGAGGCAGCAACCAATCAAAAAGAAACAAATAGAACAACGTTTCCCGAAAGAACAACGTCCTCAAGAAGGAGAAAGAGCAGTACCGGTACCGCACGAAAATCTTATTCCTCAACAGCAGCCTAACCGTCCTATTGAACAGCACGCGGAACAGGTGCTTACGGTGCAAGATCCGGTTCCATACGCAGCGACCGAAAAAAAAGTTAGTGATACAAAAAAACAAGACCAAGTGCATTCGATGCAGCAGGTAGCGCAACAAGCACCACAAATACCGCAGAATGTACGGGAAGTTGACAGTATACAACAGCAAAAAATTCAGCCAAAACAAAAGAACCGTACTATTGTTGAAGTGCAGAATTTCAGACCCGTTGAGACACAACAAAAGGCAGTTGAACAGCACATTATCACGGAGGTAAAACAACCGTCGATGACTGTTGATCTTAATAAAACGCTCCTTCCCGAAGGCCCGCCTACGGTAGAATCTTCATTTGAAGAACTATTAACTAAAGAACTGCGTCAAGATCTTGGTGCTTCATTAGTTCGACAAGCTCAAATCATTATACGGAATGCTGATTCGGGAACGATTCGCTTGTCATTGCAGCCTGAATCATTAGGAAAAGTAAAGGTACATATTGAAATGGTCGAAAATAAAATAACTGGTCATATTATGGTTGAAAGTACTGAAGCATTGCGTGCATTTGAACGAGAAGTACATTCGCTTGAACAAGCATTTCGGGATTCGGGTTTTCAATCGGCGGAATTGCATACAAGTTTAGCAAGCGACGGGCAAAATGGACAGAGACAAAAACAAACAGAATCTCCATTTTTTTCGGCCCGTTTGGCTGTTACTCAGTATAGCCTTAATGAGGAAACGCTTGATAGTGTTGATTCTCAAGTTAATATAATAATTTAATGTGGAGTAATTATGGAATTAAAATCGGTTTTGAGTTCACAAGAACAAGCACATATTGCTGCTGAAGTTGATTGGTTTAATAAAACACTGAACAACGGTCGTGTTCCGCAACAAAATCTTGGGAAAGATGATTTTTTGAAAATTCTCATTACACAACTTTCGTATCAGGACCCCACAGCTCCTATGCAGGATAAAGAGTTTATTGCTCAAATGGCACAGTTTTCTTCATTGCAACAGATGACAAGTATGGCGGGAGATTTTGCTCAATTACGTGCAATATTTTCTAATAATGAAGCAGTATCAACGATTGGAAAATCAGTTCAAATAGAGCAAGGCGAAGAACTTATACATGGACGTGTTGATGCTGTTACAAGAGGTCCAGAACCGGAGGTACTGGTTAATGGACAGTACTATGCGTGGGAACAGGTCACTAAAATACTGGGAGATTGATAAAGCACAGTGTTACAGTTATAAAATAAATTTGCAGATTCCCGCAAACATTAAATTGATTGTTCAAAGCAGTCTGAGTAGCGGTGGTATCTGTGAAACAACAGTAATTTTTAGTAAAAGTGCGTGTTATTTTAGGAACAGGAGAGTAAAGCTTATGATGCGATCATTGTATTCGGGAGTTTCCGGATTACAGAATCATCAAACAAGAATGGACGTCGTTGGGAATAATATTGCCAACATTAATACAACTGGTTTTAAACGGAACAGAGTGCAGTTTCAAGACCTACTCTATCAACAACTTCAAGGGGCTTCGCGACCCACAGAGGAGTTAGGCGGTATAAATCCAAAAGAAGTAGGTCTTGGAATGTCTGTTGCAAGTATCGACACTATTCATAACCAGGGCTCTCTTCAAAGTACCGGAATTGGTACCGATTTGGCTATTCAGGGGACCGGGTTCTTTGTTCTTACGGACGGTGAACAAACATACTATACTCGTGCGGGGGCCTTTGGGCTTGATAGTGAGGGAACGCTTGTCAATCCTGGGAATGGTATGAAAGTGCAAGGGTGGATGGCTCAAGAAGTTGAGGGATCAATAATTTTAGACGTATCACGTGAAGTTGAAAATCTTATTGTTCCTGTCGGTGGCAAGGATCCGGCGAGGGCTACGACGGTTGTTAATTTTATGTGCAATTTAGATAAACGTACTCCGGTTATAGCTGATCCTGATGCAGCGACTGCTCTTGAAATCCGCGAAGCAACATGGAATAGCTCAATAAAAGTGTATGACACATTTGGACAAGAACACACTATGCAAGTTTATCTCACCCGCGTGCCAGATGCAAATAACAGTTGGAATGCAACGGTAGTTGTTGATCCCGAAAGTGAAGTGCCTACAAATACGACTGTTGGTTTAGGAGATGCTCCCCCTGCGGTAGGGGACCCGGCAGCTTTTGTCATTAACTTTGATAATAACGGTACGTTGCTCACTGCTGTTGACGGTGCGGGTAATATTTCTGGAGAAGCTGGCGGAGCAGTGCTTATGAATGTTGCTTATGATGTTCAAGAAGCAACTCCAGGTGCCGATGGGGCGCTTGTCCGTCAAATATTTACCTTGAATTTAGGCAATGTCGGTGGTCTTATCAATTCAATAACTCAATTTGCCGAAACAAGTTCCTCAAAAGCGGTTACTCAAGACGGTTATGCAATGGGTTATTTGGATAATTTTAAAATTGATAACCGCGGAGTTATTACCGGTGTATATTCAAATGGTACAAACCGCACATTAGGACAAATTGCTTTAGCAAGTTTTACCAACCAAGGTGGTTTACAGAAAGAAGGAGATAATAATTTTAGTGTTTCAACGAACTCTGGAGAACCGAATATTGGTCCGTCGGGAATTGCTGGTAAAGGGAAAATTATTGCGGGAACATTAGAGATGTCTAATGTTGATATGGCTGAACAGTTTACCGATATGATTGTAACGCAACGTGGTTTTCAAGCGAATTCGCGTACCATTCAAACAGCCGATCAACTTCTTCAAGAACTTTTGAGTTTGAAGCGGTAATCTATGATCTTAGTAACAAGATTGGATGGACAAGAATACTATGTTAATCCTCATCAAATAGAATATATTGAGTGTAGACCGGATACCACTATGCTCATGTTGAGCGGGAAGTATCTCGTTGTACGGGAACCGGTGCCGGTCATTATTGACCGGATTGTTGAATACCGTCGGCGAATAGGTGCGTTCAAAAATGAAGAATAAACCGATAAACTTTAAGGGAAACTTGACAAGAAGGTACTAAATAAGGCATGATTAACGTATTGATGTGGGTAGTACCATTCAATTCCGCCCAACCGAGCGGACAGTTTTATACAAAGGAGGACGGGTTTGAACCCGCCACTGTTTACAGTGGTTTATTTGCGTGAATATATCAACGATTATTGGGTTGGTTGGTTGTTTTAGTATGACCGTCATGGCTATTTATACCTCAGGTGGTACTATTTTAACGTATGCAGATCTCCCTTCATTTTTTATGACCGTTGTCGGTTCATATTTTGCCGTGTTTACCTTTTGCAGCGTGCCAGAAGCGCTTGGACTGTGGAAAACGATTGGATTATCTATGAAGCTCCACAATTACAATGAAAAAGGAATTGTTGCAAAATTAATTGCCTTTTCTGAAAAGGCGCGACGTGAAGGGCTGTTAGCTTTAGAAGAAGAGCTTGAAGATCTTGACGACGATTTTTTAAAAAAAGGTATGCGGCTTGTTGTTGACGGTACCGACGGTCCGATTATCCGTGATTTATTAGAAAATGAATTGAACCAAATGCAAGGTCGCCATGCCTCTAAGTTGGGAGTTGTAAACATGTGGGCAACACTTGCACCAGGGCTTGGAATGTTGGGAACTGTCGTTGGGCTTATAGCTATGTTAAAAAACCTGGAAGATAAAAGCGCCCTGGGTCCGAACATGGCGGTTGCATTAATTACTACGTTATACGGTGCTATGATTGCAAACCTTATCGCTATTCCTATCGGTGGAAAATTAAGAACCCAGGATGGAGATGAGTCTCAGATAAGAGAAATGGAAATTGAAGGAATTCTTTCTATTCAAGCGGGTGATAATACACGAATTCTTGCTCAAAAACTTCTTTCATACCTTAACCCTGTTGCTCGGAAAGAGCTAGAAAAAGAAATCCTTAAGGATTAATACTGTATGGCAAAAAAGAAAAAAAAAGAAGGAATGGAAGTAAAAGGGGACTGGATTGTTACATATTCTGACATGGTAACACTTTTACTATGCTTTTTTGTTGCACTGTTTGATCCGACAGAATCTACCACTGAACAAGTGGAAGCAATGGTTGCTTCATTTAATAATATTGGTATGGGAGCCTCAATGGGTGGAAACACTATGTCAATAGGACGCAGTGCTG
The DNA here is from genome assembly GCA_031273325.1 of Treponema sp. Lineage (GTDB taxonomy): Bacteria > Spirochaetota > Spirochaetia > Treponematales > Breznakiellaceae > BOBG01. The sequence continues at coordinate 16,843 of JAISSB010000015.1, forward strand.
ATATGGGAAGTACCATTAATGCATTGCCGTCAATGGACAGAGGAAAAGCCACAGGAAATGCCACTTTGAGGGCTCAAGCGTTGTTTAGTCCCGAAGTGCGCTCAAATAAAGTCCGTATTACCCATGATGAACGTGGGATCGTAATTAGTTTAGCTTCAGATGTTTTTTTCGCTCCGGCAAGCGCGCAAGTTAACATAGAAGAAGTACGTGACATACTGATTCGTCTTGCTGGAATGCTTAATTCAGAAGATGTACGGGGAAGAAAATTTCGAATAGAGGGTCATACTGATTCTGAACCAGTAGCAGGGCGTACTGATTCTGAGCCAGTTGGTCCGTATGGACCGTGGGAATCAAATTGGGAACTTTCAACAGCACGTTCCATAGCGGTACTTCATTTTCTGACTGATTTAGGAGTTGACGAGAAGAATTTTCAAGTAGCTGGTTTTGCTGATACGATGCCAGTTGCAAAAGAAAATACTCCAGAGGAACGGGCATACAACCGGCGTGTTGATGTTGTTATTCTCGATGATGCTCATTTATAGGATATCTTAAAAAAAAAAGAGGTTTAATGAATTTTGCACTGATCGGCTACGGTAAAATGGGGCGGCTTGTTGAGCAGCAAGCTCAAGAAAGAGGACATACTGTTGTGTGTATTGTGGATCCGGCCGGAACTGCTCCTTATACCAAGCTCAACGAAACGCCTTTAAGCACCGTTGATTGTGCGTTTGAATTCACTAATCCTTCAGTCGTATGGGAAAATATTCAAATATTAATTCAAAGACAGATTCCTGTTGTCGTCGGTACGACCGGGTGGTATGGACATCTTGAAGAAGCTCGGCAACTCATTGATGTTTCTCATTCTTCATTGCTCTATGCGCCTAATTTTTCTATCGGAGTACAGTTATTTTATAATATTGCCACAGCAGCTGCTTCAATGGTCGAAGCTTTTCCGGAATATGACATAGGCGGTTTTGAAATCCACCATAATAAAAAGGCAGATAGCCCTTCAGGTACCGCAAAAACACTTATGGAGCAGATACTGAACACAATATCACGAAAAAAAACCGTGCTATACGAGAAGCTTGACCGGCAGATTGCAGAAGAAGAAGTACAGTATGCAAGCCTTCGCGTTGGGTCGGTTCCGGGAACCCATGCGTTACTTTTTGATTCACCGTTTGACACGATAGAGATTCGGCATACTGCACGGAACCGTGAAGGTTTTGCTTCCGGGGCAATCAATGCTGCAGAATGGCTTGTAGCTGAACAGCGGCAAGGAATTTTCACGCTTAAGGATTTATTATGTTAAAACTCCGTGGTGCGTATACAGCGCTTATTACCCCGATGTTAGAAGACACTTCTATTGATTATGAAGGTTTTAAACAACTCATCGAATTTCAAATCAAAGAAGGTATAGACGGGCTTGTCCCGCTTGGAACAACCGGGGAAAATCCAACGCTGGAACATGACGAAGAAGAAAAGCTCCTCAAAACAATAGTCGACACGGTTAAAAACCGTGTTCCTATTATTGTCGGCACGGGTTCAAATTCAACCCGGTATGCGGTCTTTTATACGCAACGTGCTAAAGATGCCGGAGTCGACGCTGCCCTTGTAGTAACACCGTATTATAATAAACCCAATGATGTTGGTATGGTAAAGCATTTTGAAGCGGTTGCAGCTGTTGGATTACCCATTATTATCTACAATATAGCTTCCCGTACGGGACGAAACATACCGGCGGCACTTATGAAGCAATTAGCGCAAATTCCCGGCGTTATTGGTGTCAAAGAGTCTTCCGGGGATATGAGTCAAATAATGGATATCATTGCAGGAACTCATCTTTCAGTACTCTCTGGTGACGATTCTCTTACTGTACCGTTGATTGCAGCAGGAGGGACGGGAGTTATTTCGGTTATAGCAAATCTTTTTCCTGATAAAATCGCTACACTGGTACACGCAGCTCTCCGCGGTGATTTTGCTCAAGCCAGCACGATTCACTATCACCTGTTACCGTTCATAAAGGCAGCTTTTGTTGAAACAAATCCCGTTCCCATCAAAACGGCCATGCGGTGGTTAGATTTTCCGTCCGGTCCGGTGCGGCTTCCGTTAGGGCCGTTGTCCCCCGAAAACGAAATGCTGGTACGCTACGCATTGAAAACAATCCAAAGGCATTAGGCTATGCATGTCCGCACGCGCTATGCTCCGTCGCCGACGGGATTACAACACATAGGCGGAGTACGAACCGCACTCTTTAACTATCTTTTTGCGCGCTCCCAGGGCGGTCACTTCATTGTACGGCTTGAAGACACCGACCGTTCCCGCTTTGATCCTGCATTCGTGCAGAATCTCTACGAAACATTCGATTGGCTTAATATACAGTGGGACGAAGGTCCCCGAAAGAACGGGCCGTATCAACCGTACATTCAATCGGAACGTTTAAAGCTTTATCAGCAGTATGCGCAGCAATTAGTTGAGCGGGGGCAGGCATACTACTGTTTTTGCTCGGCACAGCGCTTAGAGGCTCTGCGGGCGGAGCGGGAACAGGCGCATAGCCGTGAGTCTGGCTATGACCGGCGCTGCCGGACAGTCGATCCGGCTGAAGCTGCAGCGCGGGTCAGCGCGGGAGAATCATACACAGTGCGGCTCAAAATTCCCCTTGATGAGCAGACAATCCATGGGGACGATGTGGTATTAGGAGCAATCGAGTGGAATACGGGCGACATAAGTCCCGACCCGGTGCTGCTCAAGTCAGACGGCTTTCCGACCTATCATTTAGCAAATGTCGTGGACGATCATGCTATGGAGATAACGCATGTATTGCGCGCACAGGAGTGGCTTCCGTCGACGCCGCTGCACATTGTGTTATACCGGGCTTTTGGGTGGCAGCAGCCGCTTTTTTGTCATCTTCCTATGGTTTTGGGGCAGGACGGCAAGAAGTTGTCAAAGCGTCATGGTGCGACCAGCGTGGCAGAATTCCGCAAACAGGGCTATACGGCGGACGCCCTCTTAAATTACCTTGCGCTGCTCGGTTGTTCGTATCAAGAAGGAAAGGAGTTATACAGCGTTGCGGAGTTAGCAGACCTTTTCGCTTTAAATAAACTCAACAAAGCTCCGGCCGTTTTTGATTATAAAAAGTTAGATTGGTACAATGCACAGTATATTAAAGCGCAAAAACCTGAAGACCTTGCGCGCTTGGCGCTTCCCTTTGCTTTGGACTACGGCTTATTCGGAACGGGAACAGCAACGGAAGCGCAGACAAAGCTCTTTATACAGAGCATGCCGCTCATACAGGAGCGGGCAGTGACCCTCAAAGAAATTCCGGAGAAAATCCATTATCTCTTTGCCGAGCCGCCGGTTCCCGCCGCAGCGGAATATATTCCCAAAAAGCTCGATAGCGAGATCACGGTGAGCATACTCAAGCGGTGGTATGCGGTGCTTGAATCGATAGTGCAGGTGCCGCATGAACAGCAGGAAGCTGTTGCTAAAGCGCAGGCCGAATCGCTCAGTCTTAAGGTGGGGGACGTTCTGCTCCCGTTACGGGTAGCGATTACCGGCTCCCGCGTCAGTCCTCCGCTCTTTGAATCCTTAACGCTGTTAGGCGCCGCACGGTGTAAAGCCCGCATAGAGCGGGCGCTTCAATCACTGCAAAGCGTCCATTAAGCTCCCCGAACTTCAAAAAATCTCTATTTAGCTTAAGGTCTGTTCCTGTTGGTCACGAATCTGTCTTTATACCTTAGAGGTCTGTCCCCGTTAATCAGAAATCTGTCTTTATACCTTAGAGGTCTGTCCCTGTTAATCAGAAATCTGTCTTTATAGCTTAGAGGTCTGTCCCTGTTAGTCATAAATCTGTCTTTATAGCTTAGAGGTCTGTCTCCATTGGTCACGAATCTGCCTTTATAGCTTAGAGGTCTGTCTCCATTGGTCACGAATCTGCCTTTATAGCTTAGAGGTCTGTCCCTGTTAATCAGAAATCTGTCTTTATACCTTAGAGGTCTGTCCCCGGTGGTCACGAATCTGTCTTTATACCTTAGAGGTCTGTCCCTGTTGATCACGAATCTGTCTTTATAGCTTAGAGGTCTGTCCCCGTTAATCAGAAATCTGTCTTTATAGCTTAGAGGTCTGTCTCCATTGGTCACGAATCTGTCTTTATAGCTTAGAGGTCTGTCCCCGTTTGTCACGAATCTGCCTTTATAGCTTAGAGGTCTGTCCCCGTTAGTCACGAATCTGTCTTTATAGCTTAGAGGTCTGTCCCCGTTTGTCACGAATCTGTCTTTATAGCTTAGAGGTCTGTCCCCGTTTGTCAGAAATCTGTCTTTGTGATTCAGAGGTCTGTCCCTGTTAGTCACAAACCTGTCTTTATGATTCAGAGGTCTGTCCCCGTTAATCAGAAATCTGTCTTTATACCTTAGAGGTCTGTCCCCGGTGGTCACGAATCTGTCTTTATAGCTTAGAGGTCTGTCCCTGTTGATCACGAATCTGTCGTTCTGAATCAGAGGTCTGTCCCCGTTAGTCACGAATCTGTCTTTATAGCTTAGAGGTCTGTCCCCATTAGTCACGAATCTGTCTTTATAGCTTAGAGGTCTGTCCCTGTTAGTCACAAATCTGTCTTTATAGCTTAGAGGTCTGTCCCCGTTTGTCAGAAATCTGTCTTTGTGATTCAGGGGTCTGTCCCCGTTGGTCACGAATCTGTCTTTATAGCTTAGAGGTCTGTCCCCGTTGGTCACGAATCTGTCTTTATAGCTTAGAGGTCTGTCCCCGTTGATCACGAATCTGTCTTTATAGCTTAGAGGTCTGTCCCTGTTAGTCACAAATCTGTCGTTCTGAATCAGAGGTCTGTCCCTGTTAGTCACAAATCTGTCTTTGTGAATCAGAGGTCTGTCCCCGTTTGTCAGAAATCTGTCTTTGGTCACGAATCTGTCTTTGTGATTCAGAGATCTGTCCCCGTTAATCAGAAATCTGTCTTTATACCTTAGAGGTCTGTCCCCGTTGGTTAAAAATCTGTCTTTATACCTTAGAGGTCTGTCCCCGTTAGTCACGAATCTGCCTTTGTGATTCAGGGGTCTGTCCCTGTTGGTTAAAAATCTGTCTTTATAATTCAGAGATCTGTCCCCGTTAATCAGAAATCTGTCTTTATAGCTTAGAGGTCTGTCCCCGTTGGTCAGAAATCTGCCTTTATACCTTAGAGGTCTGTCTCCATTGGTCACGAATCTGCCTTTGTGATTCAGAGGTCTGTCCCCGTTAGTCAGAAATCTGCCGTTCTAGCTTAGAGGTCTGTCCCTGTTAGTCATAAACCTGCCTTTGTGATTCAGAGGTCTGTCCCCGTTGGTCACGAATCTGTCTTTGTGATTCAGAGGTCTGTCCCCATTTGGCTTGAGATATGTCCCCGTTTAGTCTGAAGTCTGTCCCCATTGGTTTGGGATTTGTCCCTGTTTAGCTTAAAGTCTTATACAAGACTCAGAAAACCTTATACAAGACTCAGAAAATCTTATATAAGACTCAGAAAACCCTATATAAGACTCAGAAAACCTTATACAAGACTCAGAAAATCTTATACAAGACTCAGAAAATCCTATATAAGAATTACAAAATCCCCTAGAAGATTAAAAAAAACCCATAAAAGATTAAAAAGACCTCAGAGAAGAATTAATATGTTTTGTGCAAGATTCAATATATTTTATATGAAATTCAAGAAGTTTTATGGGTAATTTCTCGGCATTTGGAAGTAATCCCTCGGCACCTGTGAGCGATTCCCAGACATCTGTGAGTGACTCCCAGACATCTGTGAGTGATTCCCAGACATCTGGGAGTCACTCACAGACTTCCCGGAGTCGCTCACAGACATCTGGGAGTAGTCCTTTAAACATCCCGGAGCGATTCCCAGACATCCCGGAGTGACTCCCAGACATCCCGGAGTGATTCCCCGGCATCTGGGAGTCACTCCCAGACTTCCCGGAGTCACTCCCAGACATTTGGGAATCAGACAAAAAGTTCTTTAAATGCCCGACAAGATACGATAAAAGAATTACACATATCTGTACCGGTTGGGGCGGTGCGGAGCATTGCTTTGAAAGAATGATTCTCTGAGGGCTGTCCTTGCTGTAACGGCTGGGCATGTTGTTTAACGGGGTAGTCCGCTTCCGTATCAATGAGCATACGGTGTTTGAGGTGATTCAAACAGGTTAATAATCACAGAAACGTTCTGCGGTACACACGGTAAAGTTCCTTAAACACCCGATAAGATACAATAAGAGGATTACCCATGCCTGTACCGGTCGGGGCGGTGTGGAGAACTGCTTTGAAAGGATGATTCTCTGAGGGCTGTCCTTGCTGTAACGACTGGGCATATTGCTTAACGGGGCAATCCACTTCCGCACCGGTTGGGGCGGTGCGGAACATTGCTTTGAAGGAATGATTCTCTGAGGGCTGTCCTTGCTGTAACGACCGGGCATATTGTTTAACGGGGCGATCCACTTCCGCACCGATTGGGGCGGTACGGAGCATTACTTTGAAGGGGTGATTCTCTGAGGGCTGTCCCTGCTGTAACGACCGGGCATGTCGTTTAACGGGGCAATCCATTTCCGCACTGGTCGGGGTGGTGCGGAGCATTGCTTTGAAAGAATGATTCTCTGAGGGCTGTCCCTGCTGTAACGGCTGGGCATATTGGTTAACGGTGCAATCCGCTTCCGCACCGGGTGGGGCGGTGCGGAGTGCTGCTTTGAAGGAATGATTCTCTGAGGTCTGTCTCTGCTGTAACGACTGGGCATGTTGTTTAACGGGGCAATTCGCTTCCGTACCGATTGGGGCGGTACGGAGCATTACTTTGAAAGGATGATTTTCTGAGGACTGTCCCTGCTGTAACGACCGGGCATGTCGTTTAACGGGGCAGTCCGCTTCCGTATCAATGAGCATACGGTGTTTGAGGTGATTCAAACAGGTTAATAATCACAGAAACGTTCTGCGGCACACACGGTATGGTTAAGCCTGCCGGCGGCGCTGTCACCGGCACGTTTGAGAATCCGTTGCTGAAGCTATTAAGCTGGACTAAACATTTCTCTCGGGTATATACTGGTCAAAACGGTTGACTCTATACTAAAAATTGGAGGAAGTATGAACGAATCACAACAACAATA
>JAISSB010000068.1 GCA_031273325.1 Treponema sp.
GTGCTTCAGAGAGCGGGAGTAGTGCTTTTATTGTTCTCACGTGAAAGGCAACTTCCATAGGAATATGCTACCACATCATGAAACTCTTTACAAGGAATTTCATCCCACAGGACGAGCCTATGGGTTTTCTTTTTTCCATAAACTAACTGTATGGACATTAGGGGTTGGGTTAATATTTTCAATTATTAATGCAATACTGGAAGAATTGATATGGCGGGGCTTTTTGCTGAGCCGCTTGACCGATTTATACAGCAAAGAAATCAGTTTGTTTACCATGTCGTTGTCTTTTTGCTTATACCATTATTCATTAGGTTTTTCAATTACAACGTGTCTTTTATTTTCATTAGGTGGTGTTTATTTCGGAGGTGTTACACTCAGGTCAAAAGGATTATTGCCGGCAATCATTATGCACATAAGCATGAATACATTATTTGTCGCAGTCGGTATCATTTTTTAATAATAGCATACTCTCATTCATCCTTAAAAACATTTAATGCGCTTCATATAATTACCGCTTTATTATTCTATAAAACTCGCCGTTATACGGGGAGGTATAGCCGGTATACTATAGACCTTCGCCGTTATAACGGGAACTATCGGCAGTATACTGAGAACTATCGGCGGTATACTGGGAACTATCGGCAGTATACTGGGAACTATTAGCGTTATACTATAGACCTTCGCCGTTATAACCGGAAATCTTGCCGTTATAACGGGAAACATTACCGTTATAACCGCACCTGTCTATCCGGTACGTTTAATTATCAACCATATACCGCATTGATTTGACCGTATACGGCCGGAAGATTATCCGGTAACGGTAAGAGCCGCCTCGCAGGGGGCAGGCTCACATTGCCAGGAGGCGGCTTGGGGTTCGATCGGCGTGGTCATTGCGCTCCGCCCCACGTCAAAACTCTGCCGCATGGTGCCGGCCCTGGTCTTTGCTCGGCATTTTCGGGCAGAAATGGAAAGCGCTCTTGTTTGTGACCGTTTAATCTGTCAATATAGATAGCATGCGAATTGTAGGGATGATAATAGTGATAATGGTAACCGTATCGTGCGGGACCTTATCTTCAGTATTGGGCGGCGGTGCGGCGGACACTGATCCAACAACGACCGAGATTATTTCAGGGTTGAAAGAAGCATTAAAAGTTGGTTCTGAACATGCAGTGAATGGACTTTCTCAAGCAGGCGGCTTTTCTTCGTCTGAACAGTATAAAATTCTTTTACCGCCTGAAGCTCAACCGATTATGGATAATATTACGGTTATTCCGGGAGGGCAACAATTGGTTGATGAAGTTTTGAGCCGAATGAATGCTTCGGCTGAATATGCAACGGAAAAAGCTGGACCGATTTTTGTGCACGCGATTACGAACATGAGTATTTCAGACGCACTAGCTGTTCTTAAAGGGTCTGACACTGCAGCTACTGATTATCTCCAGCGTACTACCGGTGAAGCTCTCAAAGAAGCTTTTAAGGCAGACATTGACCGTGCGCTTCAAACACCGCTCATTGCACATATTTCAACCGAAACGGCCTGGAATAGGGTAGTGTCAGCGTATAATACTGTTGCCCAATCGGTCGTTGGTTCTCTCCGCGGCATGCAACCGCTTGATGGACAGCTCAGTGACTATATACTCGATAAAGCACTCAGTGCAATTTTTAGTGAAGTTGCCGCGAATGAACAAAAGATCCGTGCGGATCCCTTTGTATATGGGTCTGCTCTTATCGAAAAAGTCTTCTCTTATGCAAAACAGTAACACAATATGAACATACCATTGATTAAAGCAGCTATTAAAAAGGCAAAAATGAGTCCTTTTTATGCGAAACATTTTGAATCTATAGAGTCCGAGGACATTAACAGTGTCGAGGATTTTAAAAGCTTACCGTTCACAGAAAAAGAGGATCTCCGTGCAGCTTATCCTCTTGGTCTTGGGGCAGTGAGCGAAGAAGCTATTGTACGCATTCATTCTTCTTCGGGAACAACGGGAACGCCGGTGATCATTCCGTATACACGGAAAGATGTAGAAGATTGGACGGTTATGTTCTGCCGTTGTTATGAAACCGCCGGACTGACAAGAAAAGATCGCATACACATTACCCCCGGCTACGGTTTATGGACCGCGGGCATCGGCTTTCAACTGGGAGCTGAATTATTAGGGGCAATGGCTATCCCTATGGGACCGGGTAATACCGATAAGCAGATAAAAATGATGATGGATATGCGGTCAACCGTGCTTTGTGCTACTTCTTCATACGCACTTCTTTTGGCTGAGGAAATAGAACGAAGAGGCGTAAAAGACAAAATCTGTCTTAACAAAGCTATTATCGGCTCCGAACGGTGGGGAGAAAAAATGCGTCACCGTATTGCACAAGAATTGGGAGTCGAGCTTTATGATATCTATGGCTTAACAGAAATTTATGGTCCCGGTATTGGGATAAGTTGCCCCTATAATTGCGGTATGCATATATGGACTGATTATCTGTACTATGAAATTGTCAACCCGCGTACGGGTGAAACGGTGAACCCTGGCGACAGCGGAGAATTGGTTATTACCACACTCCTTAAGGAAGGAGCGCCGTTGATCCGGTATAGAACCCACGATCTTACCCGCGAATTGCTTGGACCATGTCCATGTAACAGTCCATTCCCTCGAATTGACAGTATTATCGGCCGTTCAGACGACATGGTAAAAGTCAAAGGAGCAATTATTTATCCGTGCCGTGTGGACGAATGTTTAGCTACGATTCCGGATGTTTCAAGTGAATATCAAATTCAAATCGACCATCTCAACGGAAAAGATATTTTAAATTTATTGTTTGAAACGCCTATCGAGGATAAACAAATCAGGAAAAACGTGGAAAAAATAGTAGAACAGACGTTTAAAGAAACTGTCGGGATCACTCCGCACCCTATTGCGGTGAGTATAGGGGAACTTCCCCGGAGTGAAAAAAAGTCAACCCGGATCTTCGATAATCGCTATTAGCTATTAAAAATGTTTAACTGTACCGGTTGTATTAAACGTTAAATTTGAAAAAAAGTACATCTCCATCTTGAACGATATACTCTCGTCCTTCAATGCGGTATTTTCCGGCATCTTTAATGAGGGCTTCGCTGCCATATTTAAAAATATCAGCGCAGCCGTAGGTTTCAGCTTTTATAAAGCCTTTTTCAAAATCACTGTGGATGACACCGGCAGCTTGAGGCGCACTCGCGCCGGCACGAATGGTCCACGCACGGCATTCGTCTGCGCCCACAGTAAAAAATGTTCTCAACCCCAATAAACGGTATACCGCATGAATCAATGCATGCAATGAAGGTTCCGCCAAACCGATCTCTGCTAAGAACGCAGATTTTTCTGACGGCTCGGTAATATCTGCCAGTTCTGCTTCGAATTTACCGCAGATAGTGACTGCTTCTGTTTGTTCTTGCTCCGCGCGCTCTTGTACAGCTTTGATGTACGCATTTCCCTCGCGCATACCCTGCTCGTCAACATTACACACATACAGTTGCGGTTTTATGCTTATAAAATGGCAGTCGATAATGGATTCTTTTTCTTCACTGCTTAAAGGAACTGTCCGAACTCCTTTTCCTTCTTCCAGCACCGGTATAATTTTATCCAGTGTTTGTATCGTTAATGCAGCATTTTTTTGCCGGCTCTTAAGCGCCTTTTCAGCTTTATCTTTCCGCTTTAAAGCTGTGTCCAAATCGGCAAGTGCTAATTCAATGGCAATAATGTCCATATCGCGGAGCGGGTCAACATGCTTTTCTACATGCACAATCGTTGAGTCGTTGAAACAGCGTACAATGTTGGCAATAACACCGACTTCCCGAATATGTGCTAAAAATTGGTTTCCTAACCCTTCTCCCTGTGAAGCTCCGCGCACCAAACCAGCAATATCGACAAATTCAACTGTTGCCGGAATAGTTCGGCGCGGGGAAAAAATCGCCGTTAATCGATCTAAGCGGCTGTCCGGTACCGAACAAATACCAATGTTGGGATTGATAGTACAGAACGGGTAATTGGCAGCTTCTGCCTCTGCTCCGCTCAAAGCTCTAAAAATAGTTGATTTACCCACATTGGGTAAGCCAACAATACCGCAATTCAGTGCCATAGTTGTTACTCCGCCGCCATATTAACCCGTCTTAATCGAACTTGTTCAATATCATAACTAAAAAGTTCCCTTAAATCACTGAGACCGAGTGCCATAAGTGCCATACGGTCAATGCCGATCCCCCATGCTGCAACCGGCACATGCACACCAAGCGACAGGGTAACTTCAGGACGGAAAATGCCGGAACCGCCAAGCTCAAACCATCCAAGGGTTGGATGTTTAATATGCACTTCAACGGACGGTTCTGTGAAGGGAAAATACCCGGGAACATATTTAACTTCTTTTGCTCCCGCTACTTCAAGGGCAAACATTTCTAACATACCAAGGAGAGTTCTCAAATTAACTTCTTCTCCTAGTACTATCCCTTCTGTTTGATAAAAATCAGAGAGATGCGTTGCATCAACTTTATCGTATCGGAAACACCGGAGCATGCCGAAATACTTGCCGGGAATTTTTGCATGCGGGAGCGTTTTTGCTGACATTACGGTACCTTGACTCCGCAAGATCAGCCGTTTCGTAAATGTGCGGTCAAAGCTGTAATTCCACCCCCGGCTTCCCGTTGCACCGCCGTTTTCATGGGCAGCGGCAACGTGAGAAAGCCACGGTTCTTCTATCGCAGCAGCCAGTTGCGGTTCTTCGATATGGTATACGTCGTGAATATCCCGCGCTGCATGAAATTGCGGCATAAATAACGCATCTGAATTCCAAAACTCCGTTTCAATAAGCGGACCGTCGAATTCTTCAAATCCCAGTGAGACTAATTTATCTTTTACATCTTCCAAGAATTGGGTATAGGGATTCGTCCGCCCAACCAACAGCCTGGTTGGAGGGACATGGATATTGTAGGCGCGGAACTGTTTTTGTTTCCAACTTCCTGACTCAAGCATATCCGTCGTTAATATTCCTATTTCTTCTCCCGTAATGCCGGCTTTCTTAAGCTGTGCAACAGCTTCGTCATATTCGTCAGTGAATTTAAAGATCACCGTCTCACGATTGATAATCCGGAATGCACTCGTTGCTGCCCCCCGTTTTTTCGCAATCGTACTCATAATTTTTTTGTCTTGTTCACTAAGATCAGACGCAGCAAGCATTCCTTTTTCTGCCCCTCTGTCCAAGAGCGAGCGCAGACCGTTTAAATAGTCCGCTGCTGCACCTTCAATGGGGCGACCGTTCAAAAGTTTCGCGGACTCCAGCGTGCAGTAGACTCTTTTTTGAGAATCAAGAGCTAAAAAACCTAATTTTGAAAGGGTACCCAAAGCACTTCCCACTTCTTTTTGTTCCATGTTGAGTGCTGCTGCAATCTCTGCCACCGTCATATACTGTTTGATACGGAGCAATTCTACGAGCCGTTCTTCAGGGGTACCGTGTTCTTTCCATTGACGCCCAAAATCGCTCAATTCGTACAAGAGTGCCGTTATCCGCCGTTGTTCTTTGACCAATCCTTTTCCAGCCAGCCATGAGAGCGCTTGATTCGCATGGCCGGGTTTGAAGTCCAACGCTGATTCAATCTTTTCGATCCACAGCTCCGCCTCTTTTTCATAGTGGAGCAAGAGACGCACTTCAAGGGGATGCAGGTTTTTTATGTCCATAGGAGTATAGTACCGTAGCCGAACTGGAATTTCAATACGGGGACAGACCTCTGTAATCAAAGGGGGACAGACCTCGAATCAAAAAACTCAAGGGGACAGACCTCAAAACGGGGACAGACCTCTGAGTCATCAAAAAGGGGACAGACCTCTGAGTTATGACGACAAAAAAAGTGGACAGATTATTGAATCAAATTAGCTATACACTCCGTTAACTTTGTATGGCTCGCAAAATTAGAGGGAATACCTTTCTTGGTTATACTTATCATGTCACCTTTGAAATAAACCGATGGTTAATGGAACTCAAAAATCCCGTTATCAAAGCTCTTCTTATACAGATTATCGCTGAAGCGCACCGAAA
>JAISSB010000003.1 GCA_031273325.1 Treponema sp.
GTCTTCGGACATTCCCGAAAGGTCTTCGGACATTCCCGAAAGGTCTTCGGACATTCCCGAAGGGTCTTCGGACATTCCCGAAAGGTCTTCGGACATTCCCGAAAGGTCTTCGGACATTCCCGAAAGGTCTTCGGACATTCCCGAAGGGTCTTCGGACATTCCCGAAGGGTCTTAAGGTATTCCGAAAGGGTCTTAAGGTATTCCGAAAGGGTCTTAAAGTATTCCGAAAGGGTCTTAAGGTATTCCGAAAGGGTCTTAAGGTATTCCTGGAATGAATTAAAGAAAGGGGACAGACCCTATAATGAGAGATACAGGAATTGAACCTGCCACCTTCAGCTCCGGAGGCTGACGCTCTATCCATATGAGCTAATCTCTCGTAGCGGCAATAGGGCTTGAACCTATGACCTAACGGTTATGAGCCGTCCGCTCTACCAACTGGGCTATGCCGCCAAAGAAGTGTTAGTAGTGTAGAAAATTTTTATACTTTTGTCAAGCGTCAAGTGTTATTGAAGCAGAAGGAATAAGTTTGTCAATAATGAGGTTCACCTCTTCTATTGGAATAGAAGTATAATGCTCTATATGATCGATAATATACTGTTGTAATTTTTGTACACTTTCGTCTAACTGAGTGCCGAACGGTATGTCAACGGTAATAACGATACGGTATCCAAGTGTTCCTTCTTTTATAATGATCTTTTTTGATGTAATGCTTTGATTATAATCATCAACACATTGAAACACCATAAGAGAGAGAGCTTCTTCAGAAATAGTTATAGTACTGCGTTGTGAATATACCGGACGTACTAACGATTTTTCATACATTGTCGGAGCTAAATTAACAGGGACTTTTTTCCATTTAAAAATCCGTACCGCATCATAAAAAATCTGAGGATAACTTTTTTTTATTTCGGCACTTGGTACAGGAATAACGTGTTTTCCTTCAATACGGCGCATACGGATAGCTTTTTCAATGTCAGTTTGGGTACTAATATCTTCAATTTTAATAATTTTACCCGGCTGTGGTAATTGGAGGCGCACGGCTATTTTATTGACCATTTTTTCTGAAGTTCCAAGGATTAAAATACGTTTTGATTTTTTCCCTTGCAAATTACGTGCTATTTCATCACGTTGACTCTTTTCATCAAAGAGCGCCACTTTTACAGCGGCTAAAAAAGTCTTTTCCGTTTTTGCCGAATGTCCAGCTACAATACGGTTGTTATAAATGAGAAGGCCGTCGTCTATAATAAAGTCAATGTGATACTTTTGGGCAAGAAATTTAGCTTGGAAACTCTTACCGGTTCCACTTGCTCCGACGAGTGCATATACTTTGATCGGTCGAAAAAAAAACATCTACGGTAGTGGACTAAAAATCCATTGTCCTGAAATTAATGTGTAGATTCCTGCATGCTTACCGGTGCTATTATACCATTGGGGAAAATTATAATCAAAAGCTTGAATATCAAGCCTTATATTATACCCAATGGTTATAGTAGTAACTGGATTACCGGCAAATGCTCTATATCCAATACTTATAACGTTTAAAGGAATATTAATATTGGTTAATTGGTTGTTAATAAACGCTCCATCCCCAATGGAAATAACAGTATCCGGAATAGTGACGGTTTTTATTTGTTTATTTGCAAAAGCTAAGGGAAGAATATTAACAACCGGCATATTAATTAACGTATTCGGAATAGTAATATCAGTATCTGTACCGTGATACCATACAATAGAGACAACATCAGTATTTATTTCAATTTGAAAATCATTATTTTGTGCATAGATCGATATATGTATGAAGAACAGACAGTATATTAATTTTTTCATAGATTCTCCTTATTGTTTTAAATTATACTTGACCATTAAAAATAATCAAGATAAAGTATAGTCTTAATGACTATTAGACATCCATTAACCATGCATGTATATTCTGATCCCCAGTTCTTTCTCGACAATTTGTTCAACTGTTTTACCTTTAATTACACGGTTTCCATATGCAACACCTACCAACACATGGCATACTTTTTATGGAAAAAAGAAAACCCACTGTCTGTGGGATAAAATTTCTTGTAAAGGATTCAATCATTTGGTACCATTTGAACAACAATTGAAGTACAAATGTGAGATGCAAACGATTACTGTAGTGAATATAAACCCTCGATATACATCGAGGCAATGTAATAGGTGTGGAACCATTGACAAACGATCCCGCAATAAGTCTCGGTATATCTGTGTACAGTGCGGACACACGGATCATGCAGATATACATGCTGCAAAGAATATCCGAGACACGTATGCCCGGTCAAAGTAATCGGGACAGGCTTGCCCGTCAATTGGAGAAGCGATAACCACCGTTCCAGCCGGTGTAGCTAGGTACAAGTCTCTGGGCTTGTCCCAGAGGTAATTGAAGATAACATATTAATGAGAGCATAAAACGGGAGGAAAAATGGCTACGGTAAAAGATTATATACCGCGAATCACTGGAAATGATTATATTGACGAGGAATTGTATACCACATACAACGTTAAACGTGGTTTGAGAAATGAGGACGGCACTGGTGTTCTTGTTGGATTGACTCGAGTAGGATACGTACATGCATACATCATTGACGAAGGGGAAAAGATACCTGTTGACGGTAAGCTATACTACCGTGGTATTGATATTGAAGATATTGTACATGCTACGGAGCAGGAAAAACGGTATGCGTTTGAGGAGACGGTATATTTACTTATGTTTGGACAGTTACCAACTGCCGAACAGTTAGAAAATTTCTGTGCATTGATGGGAGAATCACGGACATTACCCCAGCATTTTGCTGAGGATTCCATTATGAAAGCTCCTTCAAATGATTTAATGAATAAATTGGCAAGTTCAGTGTTAGCACTTTATTCGTATGATCCAGATTCGGAAAACCGTGCCCCGGAAAATATTCTCCGTCAGTGTATAGAAATTATTTCACGGCTGCCGACAATTGCTGCGTATGCGTATACGGCAAAAAAACATTACTATGATCATGAAAGTTTAATCATCCATTTGCCTGAATCGAGTCATAATGTTGCTGAAGCATTTTTAGCGCTGATTCGTCCGGATCAAAAATTTAGTCGTCTTGAAGCAGAAACGCTTGATCTTGCATTAGTTCTCCATGCAGAACATGGCGGAGGGAATAATTCAACTTTTGCGGTACATCTTGTTTCTTCGGCAGATACCGACAGTTATTCAGCCATTGCGGCAGGGATTGCTTCTCTTAAAGGTTACAAACACGGCGGAGCGAGTGTAAAAGTTATGGCTATGATGGATGACATTAAACAGCATGTAGAATATTGGGACAGTGAAGAAGAAGTTTCAGAATATCTGAGAAAGATCCTTCGTGGAGAAGCCTATGACGGAACGGGACTCATTTACGGACAAGGGCATGCAGTGTATACAAAATCAGATCCGCGCGCTATTTTACTGCGGAATAAAGCGGCAGAATTAGTAAAAGAAAAACCAGAATTACAGGACGAATTCAAACTCTACGTTTTAATAGAAAAACTTAGTCCTTTAATAGTTAAAGAAATAAAAGGAGCAACAAAAACCATCTGTACGAATGTTGATTTTTATTCAGGTTTTGTCTATAAAATGCTCAAAATTCCTCAAGAACTGTATACTTCAATTTTTGCAATAAGTCGCGTCACCGGTTGGTGCGCGCACCGTATGGAAGAAGTTATAACCGGTGGGCGTATTATTCGACCCGCTTATAAATGTGTTCAAAAGAAAACTAGTTATGTAGCTCTTGCGAACCGTTAATCACGTTGTTCCGGGTGTAAAATTCCTGTTCCAGTAAAACTTTGTACCCGGTTACGGCCTTCTGTGGTATTGTGATAATTCATATGACGAATCCATGTTACATCCACAGTTTGCTGATCAACGAAAAATAAAGAAAAAATTTCTGTCTCTGACCATGCGTTTGTTTGTTCACTGTTAATCCAACTGTATACGATAGTTCCCTGTTTATAAGCAGTACGAAAATTGGTGGAAATTTCCGGTTCGTACGTACCGTTATTATTGAAATAATGCGTCACTTTCCGGTCGTAAACAGTAACTTTAATCGGCAGTGTTTTTGGGGTATTTTCTTCATCATTGAAGGTAATGACTCCGACCCATGTATTGTTGAATTCCGGATTCCACTGTGAAAGTACCATTTCAACGGGATCCTCTTTATTAACATATTGTACAAGGCTCAGCGTATCTTCATCAATGATTGAAAAGCTTAAATTTTGCGTTTGAGTTGAATCAGATTCGTTACCTAATTCAAGAAAGGCAAGATTATTTCCCGCATAGACGAAATAACCTTGATCAGGTTTTGGTGCACGTTTCCAATCTCCGTTTTCATCAATCTGGTACTGTTCTACAGTTTGGTCGTTGATTACAAACCGTACATCGTCACTCATCCAATCTCCATTGAATTGTTCACGCATTACTGGATCAGCAAAAAGTATAGATACCATCATTAATTCTGTTAATGTTAGGAGAATTTTTTTCATACACGGTCCTTTGTATTATCCTATAATTTCATTGTCTATTTGTCAACCTTTACAGTTGCAGTTGAGCTTCTTTTTGAATAAGTAATGTTTGTGAGTCTAACCTTAATTTCAAAGGTATGCTTGCATAATTTTCACGATTTTTCTCTACTGACAATTCAATATAATCGCTTTTTGAAGTGAGAACGATTACAACTGCAATTAAATCCTCGTAATTACTAACCGTATACGGTATATGTCGGGAATCATAATCGGTTTCTTGCACAGTGCAGCTAAACCATACTGAAAGCCCCGATTCTTTAGCAAACTGTTGCACTATTTTGATAATATCACGGTTCGCACGAGAAAAATCAAAACCGTCCACTATGAGCTGTTCTGCTCCAAAACCGCCTTCACTAATGAGGGCGCGGATACTACGGAGAATCTGTTCAACAGAAAGCTTTTCTTGATTGAAGTGCATAAGCACACGGTTTTTTATAAGTTTATTTTTTATTTCGATATCATTATCCACATTTACGTTAGTTAACGTTTCCTTAAAGATATTTTCATACCATGCTAAAACATAATCAGTATGTTGAGTAAATGATATATGGATAACATTTCTGTCCTGTAATAGTTTATCAAGAGCGATTTGTACGAGTACCGATGTTTTTCCGATACCACTTGGTGCAGTGACGATACCAATTTCTCCTTTGTTCAAGCCCCCGTTAATAGATTGCTCGAAAATTCGTACCGGACTGCGCGCAATTAATTCTTCTGTGACCATAAAATACCTCCTCTTTACAGAGTACTCGATAATGGGTCATAATTCAAGCAGTTTTTAAGACTTGATTGAAAAGTCTTTCCTTGCATAATAATTAACAAAAGGAGGTTTTCTATGACACCCGGCGAACATATTATTGCATTATGTAAAACATATTCATTAAACCGTGAAACATTGGCAGAGCGAAGTGGTCTTAGTATTGAACAAATTCAACGTATCGAAGAGGGAGTTATTCCTGATTTGGCACCGTTACTGAAAATTTCGCGGGCACTTGGCGTACGGTTGGGGACATTGCTTGACGACCGAGAAAAATTGGGTCCTGTTATTACTCGTGCCGGAGCTGCGACCAATACGTTACGGTTTGTGACCGGGTTACCGCAACAACCAGCACCAAATTCTGATCATCCAGGACTTTCCTTTAAAGCTTTAGCGGCTGATAAATCTGGTCGGCACATGGAACCGTTCATTGTTGATATTAATCCGGTTGCCGAACAAGCAAAATCAACCCACGAAGGAGAAGAATTCATTTACGTTCTTTCAGGGATATTGAAAGTAGAGTATGGGAAAGAAACATGGATACTGAACATTGGAGATTCTGTATTTTATGATTCGATTGTACCGCATCGGGTTCTTTCAGCAAATAGAGAGGCTGTACAGATTCTTGCAGTTATCTACGCGCCTATATAATACTTACGGAAAAGCTATCGTGCTTCGTTTTTATGAACCGATGTCACAACATACAACGTTTAAAGTCGGCGGTCCGGCTGATATATGGATACAACCTGATTCGGAACATTTTCTTGACTATGCAAAAAGTTTAATCAAAGGAAATATTCCGTTTTTTGTTCTTGGCGGCGGCTCAAATATTGTAGTTTCTGATAAGGGAATTCGAGGAACGGTGCTAGACACAACGCAATGGGGTAGCTGCTTTGTTGAGGGAACGGACATGATATTTCGTTCCGGTACTCGTATTGCTGAAGCGGTTGAATTGGCAGCTCAACACAACCTTGGAGGACTTGCCTTTTTAGCAGGAATGCCTGGTACTGTTGGAGGAGCAGTATGGATGAATGCACGGTGTTACGGTCATGCTATTGCCGAATTCCTTGAAACTGTTACTATTATTGACGAAAATGCTGCTCTGTGCACTATACCGTACAATCCCCAAGAATATGGATATAAAAAGAGTCCTTTTCAACAGAGACCTGTTATTATTGTTGAAGTACGAGTACATTTGTATTCCCAAAAAGAAGAAGATATTCGTAAAGAAATGCTGTGTCATACGCACGACCGATCTATAAAAGGACATTATCGTTTTCCTTGCGCAGGTTCAGTCTTTAAAAATAATAAAGATTTTTCTAAACCGACCGGTCAAATTATTGAAGAATTAGGATTATGTGGATTACGTATTGGAGGGGCGCAGGTTGCCGATTATCATGGGAATATTATTATTAATACCGGAACTGCTACCGCAACGGATATTCAATCGTTAGTCGAGTATCTTATGGAACAAGTATATAAACGGACCGGTTTTAGATTAGAACCAGAGATTTGTTTTATAGGAGGATAGTATGTCTATAAGACGGTATACGGTATGTCAAAAACCAATGAGCAAAGCAAAAGTTATCCGCACGCGTGTACCGCATATTTCAAAGAATATGCTTGCCATTGCGCGGGTTGTTGGGCGCTTATACTTGATTTCTTTTATTGGAGCTGCCCGCATCTCTGTACAAGGAATACAGTATATGGTGGAGAGTTTCAGGCGTTCTCTCAATAAAGAAAGCCGGAGTCTCCTCGTCTATAGGCATCAAAATGGTGCAGAGCCGCAGATTCTTGGATGGTTTATTCTCTTTAAATTAAAAAAATATGCGCTCAAAGCTCGTGTTTCGTTTGCGCTCAAGCCGCATATTATTTTTGTGCATGGATATGAAGTACTCCGCTGGGGTGGGCCGCTTGCTCGTACCGTGCTGCCGCGCCTTGGAGCAGTTCCGATCTACCATGCAAAAATTGATTCTAAAAGTATGAAAACGCTCTACCGTACCGTTTTTGACGGTCCTTATCCGTTGACTATTGCCCCGGAAGGTCAAGTGAGCTATTTTACCGATTATATTCCGCGCCTTGAATCGGGTCCGGTTCGTATCGCATTTCAGGCAGCTGAACGGCTTGACTGTCCCGTTGAACTTTTACCCGTATCGATATTTATGCATTATAATAGGCGCGGAGAAAAACAAATGTGGCGCATACTTCAAAAAATCGAACGATGTATCGGTATTAAATCAGAAGAAAATCAACCGTTTGAAGAGCGAGTACGCCGCTGTCGCGATAGCATTCTTGAAATTAATGAGCAGCGCTATCACATATCTCATGAAGAAGGAGCTTCGTTTGAAGCACGTGCCGGCGTCGTTATGGAAGCAGCGCTTACCGCATGCGAATCGATACTGGGAATACAGGAAAAAGGCGAGTCGTTTAGCCGTATGCATGCGTTGCGTCAACGGTGTTGGGACGCGATGTTTCCCGATTCTTTAAATTATATTCCTATAAAACGAGCAATAGCAGACATACAGGCAGGTACCGCGTGGTATGCAAGCCGTCACTTAGAACTTTTTGATATACTGTATTATTTTTGTGTTCCGGTTCCTGATTGCGACGCACCTTTGCGAGCGCGTATTGAATATGTACAGGAACTGTATGATTTTGTAAACCGTACTATGGGCGGCGCTTTTAAGGATAGAATTACTATTAAGCCGACAAGAGTTGTTATTAGTACTGAAAAGCCAATAAATATAACTGAATATTTAGAAGATTATCACAGCAATCATAAAAAAACAATTGCTGATATAAATCAAAAATTAAATGAAGCATACCGTCATATTCATTAATGCACCTACCGCTTCACGGCTGTATTGCAGCTTGGTTATGCTTGGAATCGAATCGAATTCCTTAACTGGAATGCAAACTAATTCCTTACTAGAATCGGATCGAATGCCGTACTGGAATCGAATCGAATTCCTTAACTGGAATCGAATCGAATTCCTTAACTGGAATGCAAACTAATTCCTTACTAGAATCGGATCAAACGCCGTGCTGGAATCGAATCAAACGCCGTGCTGGAATCGAATCAAACGCCGTGCTGGAATCGAATCAAACGCCGTACTGGAATCGAATCAAACGCCGTGCTGGAATCCGATCAAACGCCGTACTGGAATCGAATCAAATGCCGTACTGGAATCGAATCAAACGCCGTACTGGAATCGAATCAAACGCCGTACTGGAATCGAATCAAACGCCGTGTTGGAATCGAATCAAACGCCGTGTTGGAATCGAATCAAACGCCGTACCAGAATCGAATCAAACGCCGTGCCAGAATACGAATCGATTCCGTGCCAGTTGATTCAAAGGTCTGCCCCCTTGGATCTATCTGAATTCATTCGAGGTCTGTCCCCGAATCCAAAAAGAAAGCTTTCTCTTCTTTTTTGTACCCTTCACAGAAAATATTTTTTTTGCTACATTTCTGTTGGAGGATCTATGGTTGATTTTACGAAAATACCAATAACTGAATTGTTTGGTTCAAACTGTTTTTCTAATGCAGTTATGTACAAACGGCTTCCCAAAAATATTTATAAAGCAATCGTTGCGGTACAAAACGAGGAACAGGAATTGACCCTTGAAGTTGCCGAAGTAGTCGCTGCGGCGATGCGTGATTGGGCAATTTCCAAAGGCGCTTCCCATTATACGCACTGGTTTCATCCCCTTACCGGATTGACGGCAGAGAAACATGATGCCTTCATTGCACCAACGAGCGACGGTCAGATCATTATGGAGTTTTCCGGTAAAGAGCTGATAAAGGGAGAACCGGATGCTTCAAGTTTCCCGTCCGGCGGGCTGCGTGCGACCTTTGAGGCACGGGGGTATACCGCATGGGACGTAACAAGTCCGGCTTTTTTAAAGCAGGATGCAACGGGAACGACCCTGTGTATTCCAACCGCGTTCATTAGTTACTATGGACAGGCGCTTGATAAGAAAGTTCCGCTCCTCAAATCGATAGAAGCTTTGAATAAGCAAGCAATTCGGGTTTTGCGCGCACTTGGAAATGAAACGGCAAAGCGGGTTATTCCCACAGTCGGTCCGGAACAAGAATATTTCCTCATTGATCGGGAATATTACAATAAACGCCCCGATTTGATTCTTACCGGAAGAACGGTTTTTGGGTCTATGCCGGCAAAAGGGCAGGAGCTTGAAGATCATTACTTTGGGGCTATTAAAGAACGGGTAGCTGATTTTATGCGTGAATTGAATACTGAATTGTGGAAAGTTGGTATCGCTGCTAAAACTCAGCATAACGAAGTTGCTCCCAACCAATTTGAAATTGCCCCGGTGTTTGCCACGACTACTATAGCTGTAGACGCAAATCAACTGGTTATGGAAACACTTAAAAATGTTGCCCGCCGCAAGGGTATGGAAGCACTACTGCATGAAAAACCTTTTGCAGGAGTAAATGGTTCAGGGAAACATAATAACTGGTCGCTTGCTACTGACGATGGGACAAATTTGTTTGAACCCGGAGCTAATCCTGAAAGTAATGCACGGTTTTTGCTCTTTGCCACGGCAGTTGTTGAAGCTATTGACCGTTATGCGCTGCTGATCCGTGCTTCTGCGGCAACTGCGGCAAATGATCATCGGCTTGGAGCAAACGAAGCGCCTCCGGCTATTGTTTCTATCTTTTTCGGCGGACCCTTAACCGAACTTTTTGAGGATATTGCAACCGGCAAGTCTCTTCACCACACCGATTCAAACGGTACGATTGGACTGGGAGTTACCAGTCTCCCGTCTCTTCCTAAAGATGTCTCAGACCGCAATCGGACGAGTCCTTTTGCATTCACCGGTAACAAGTTTGAGTTCCGGATGGTTGGTTCTTCTCAATCTATTGCAACACCGAACACCTATTTGAACACCGCGGTTGCACAAGTGTTAAGTGAATTTGCAGATAAACTGGAGCATGCTCAAGATAAAAATCAAGCGATTCAAGCGATTATTAAAGAATCGTACAGCGCACACCGGCGGGTTGTTTTCAACGGTAACGGGTATACGGACGAATGGGTAAAAGAGGCAGAGATTCGCGGGTTGCCGAATGTTCGGAATGCGGTTGACGCTCTGGCGGTACTTGTTCAAGAAGAAACTATCAAACTGTTTGAAACACACAAAGTACTCACCCGCGAGGAATCCGAAAGCCGTTATCATATTTATCTTGAGAAGTATGCACGGCAGGTAAATATTGAAGCTGGGGTCACTGTCGATTTGGCACAAAGGTATATTTTTCCAGCTGCAACACGGTATGCCAAAAATTTGGCAAAATCTGCTTCAGCACTCAGCGGGCTTGGTGTCAAAAATACTGCCCAAGTTGAGCAAGCTAAACATATTGCTGAACTTACCGCTGAATTATTCAAAAAAACAGAAGAATTATCTCAGGTTTTGACAAAGGCTCAAGACATTGAAAATGTTATTGAACGGGCAAAAGCTTATTGTACGACGGTTTGTCCGGCTATGAACGCTGTTCGTTCACAAGGCGACGCCCTTGAAAAACTTGTTGCAAAGGACTTGTGGCCGCTTCCAGGCTATGACGAACTGCTCTTTAAACTTTAATCTCTAGCTGCTCCACATTTAAAAAACGTGGAGCATTTTTTTATTTATCTAGCTCTGACAACGGGGACAGACCTCAAATCACAATTAATATCACATAACATAAAAAGGGCGTACTTCGCATAACAGGTCTGTATATGCTTCGCCGCCGGTAGACAGCTCTGGCTCTAGCTCCGGCTTTGCTCGGTCAATCACTCCGCTCATTCCCAGCCATTGGTCCGCCAAACATCGTCAACAAAGAACGGTAGGTGCAATTACTTTTTTTGAATATAGTTTTAAAGGATTGAAAAAGATAAAATATGTGATACAATTTTATGATGAAATTTGCTAAAACTATTGCATTGCTAATAATATTATCTGCTTGTGATAATATTAAAAATGAAGCTATTCTAGCATCAAACGAAATGATAAGTGATATTACTTTTAATTACAAAATTATTGATAAATATTTTTATGAACCAAGTGAAAATGTTTTTTATATTTTTCTCAATATTTTTGACGATCAAGGAAACTGGAAACAATATAGTGGAAAAGATTTTCTGGAAAAATACACTGAAGTAAAAAATAGTTATGGCTCATTATTGAACTATGAAATTCTTCAAATAGAATATGATTTTAATCTTTTCCCGTTTTATGATTATGGATATCCTCATAGAATTGATATAGAACTTAAATGCTACTATGAAAACATAATTAAAAAAGAAACGATTGGCGGATATTATATTAAAGAAATTGGAACGGCAAAAATCGTACGTTATTTTATAAAAAACTGCGCCTAACTGTATGCGTTTCGCCGCCTAAGGCGGCTCGGTTACTTTTGCTTGTCATTCCGCCACGCTCAAACGCCGTCAAAGCGGAAGGCGAAATATCCCAAAACTAACTATTGACAAAATTATAAAAAACAAGTAATACAAACTAACTGTTATAAAATGTTGGTTTAAGGGGGAAATGATATGTCTGAAAAAGTGGTATTAATAACCGGTGCATCTTCGGGAATGGGTGAAGCTACGGCAATTCGTTTAAAAAACGCTGGATATATTGTATACGCCTGTGCAAGAAGGCTTGAACGGATGAAACAATTAGGGGACAGGGGAATCCATGTCTTTAAAATGGATGTGGCCGATGAAGCTTCAATGGTTACAGCAATAGAAATGATTATAAAAGAACAGGGTAAAATAGATGTTCTCGTAAATAATGCGGGATATGGCTCTTATGGGGCATTGGAAGATGTTCCAATATCAGAGGCAAAATATCAGTTTGAAGTAAATTTGTTTGGAATGGCAAGGCTTACTCAATTAGTATTGCCATATATGAGGAAAAATAAATATGGGAAAATAATCAATATTTCTTCAATGGGCGGAAAAATTCATGAGCCTTTTGGGAGTTGGTATCACGCAACAAAATATGCCGTTGAAGGATTGAGCGATTGTTTAAGAGTTGAGGTGAAAGATTTTGGAATAGATGTTATTGTTGTTGAGCCGGGTGGAGTAAAAACCGAATGGGTTACAATAATGGCTGAAAACCTTTTAAAAACTTCTGGTGATACTGTGTATAGTGATTTATTTGGCGGATATATAAAAAGTTTTAAAAATGTTGTGGGACAACCTGTTGCAATGGGGTCGGAACCTGATTTAATAGCAAAGGTTATAGAAAAATCAATTAAGGTAAAAAGACCTAAAACACGGTATGCTGTTGGTTTTGGCGCAAAGCCGATTTTGTTTATTAGGAAAATTTTATCAGATAAAATGTATGATAAATTTTGGACATCAATGATGAAAACAATGGCAAAACAAAATAGTAAGGTAAAATAATTAATGGTAAAAAATAGGCAGAGCGCATAACAGGACTGTTTACGCTTCGCCGCCAGGAGGCGACTCAGGGTTCCGGCTGGCTAGGTAGGTTATTCCGCTACGCTCATTCCCCCGCAAAAACGTCGTCAACAACGGAACGGTATGTGCAATTTTGGCAAAAATGTTCAAAAAAATAGTTTAAGAATATATAAACACATTGACAAAAAATAAAAAAAAATATTAAACTAATATTTATGGAAGAATATAATTATAACTTATTGGCAAATTATAATAGGGATGTAAATTGTTTTATGAATAGTATTATTCAAGGAATTACCTCTGAAGAATGGGATAAACAATTTCCTTGTTTTTATAAATCAATACATGAGGTCTGTTCTCATATTTATGTTTCTGATTTTAATTGGTTAAAGCGGTTCAAATCATTAAAGAGTTTCAAAAGTCTAAATAATAATTTTTTTGATAAAACATATAATTTCACTGAAGTATTATTTTCAAATAACAATGAGTATATAACAATGAGATTGGAATTAGACAATATACTCATTAATTTTATTAAAGAAATAGAAACTGATGATTTGAATAAGATATTGAATTATTCAAATTCAAAAGGAATTCATTTTGAAAAAAGAATGGGTGGATTATTGGTACACATGTTTAATCATGAAACTCATCATCGGGCAATGATTTCAATATATTTAGAAATGATGGGGAAGGAGAATGATTATAATAGTATTTTGCCATTTATATATAAACAAAAAGCCTAAAACTGCACATAACAGGTCTTTAACGCTCCGGGTCTTGCAGCCCTCCGGATTCAATCGGCTCGGTCATTCTGCTCTGCTCCCCTCACCAACATTGGGCGGGCGTTTTTTGCTTCGTAGAGCCGTATATACCCAAGCTGTCAACAGCGGAACGGTATGGCAATACCTATAAAAAATTATTTGTAAATGACTTTACAAAAGTATGATATTTTTATAAAATAAAAAACAGATGAAATTAATTGCGAGTGGAGCAACAGCTGATGTTTTCTTGAATAACGAAAACAGGATAATTAAATTATTTAAGAATCAATATTCAGAAAAGATCGTTCAAAAAGAAGCAAATTCCCAAAAAATAATATACGAGACCGGATTGCCTGTACCAAAAATATTTGGAATAAAAAAAATTGATGGACGATATGGGATTATCATGGAAAATATTAAAGGAATGTCAATAGGGGAAAAAATATTAAAAACAAATAATTATACAGATAAATTAAATATAGAAGAAGATGTAATAAAAAACTGGGATACTATTATGCATTATTTGAGTTTGACCATTGATATCCAAATAAAGATCAATGCTATTAAAGTACAAGATTATCCGTTAATGAAAGATAGATTGGTGAATAGAATCAATTTAGTACGATATATAACTGAAAAACAAAAAATCATTTTATTAAAGAAACTGGAATCCATTGAGTTTAATAATTATTTATGTCATGGGGATTTACATCCATTTAATATAATTGAAACTGATGAAGGAATAAAAGTAATAGATTGGGCCGATTCAACAATCGGCAATAGAGAGGCCGATGTATGCCGTTCTTATATAATATATGAAAAAAACATGCCGAAAATATCAGATAAGTATTTAGAATTATATTGTAAAAAAGCATCAATTGACAAAGAAAATGTATTAATGTATAAACCGATAATAATTGCCGCAAGATTAGCAGAAAATATACCCGAAAAGGAAAAAAGTGAATTAATAAATGATTTGCAAGGGTATATAAAAAGATGAATAACACGGGTCTGTGCATATACAGCCCGGAACGTTAGGCAAAATGCCCTCACTGGCTAATATATAATCAAATCATAAAGGGGAATATTATGACATTAGCTCAAGAAAAATCAATCAAAAAAATTATTGAAAATGCAGAAAATGATCCTGAAATTCTTGGTATTATTCTAGTAGGGTCAGTAGCGGATGGAACTGCTACTGAAAAATCTGATATTGATGTTTTTGTTATTGTAAATAACAACAGATTTAATAAGGAAATGAAACAGAAAAATTATTTTTGGGGTACAAATTCTGACTCATCAGAATATCCTGCAGAAGTAGAGGGAAAGATTATAAACAAAGAATTTCTGGAAAGAATATGGACGGATGGTAATGAGGCCGTACAAAATACATTTAATACAATTAAGGTATTATATTCATGTGATGATGAGATAGAAAAATTATTAAAAGAAAATAAAAGTAAATTCGTCAATAATAAAAATGAAAAAATAAGAAAATTTTATGCCTTAATGAAAAGTTTTAGATACAAAGCAAGTGACGATCTCAACAATATTTTTCAAATAAAAAGTTGCATATTGGATACCGCTTACTTTGCATGTCGCCTTGTTTTAATACATAATGATATTCTATTTTCTTGTCTTAAAAATATAGAAAAATCACTAAATTTATGCCGAAGTAAGCCAAATAATTTTATTAAAGAACTCCATGTATTATTGGAAATAATGTCATTAGAACAGTTGGAAATATTTTATAATAACGTAGAACCATATTTTCAAAATTATAGATATGACGACAAAATAAGGAAGGGATATGTAATAGAGAATGAGAATTTTTGGTTTTTTAATGAAAAGCCATACAGGGAAATATAAAAAAACGGCACCGGCCTAACATGTCTGTATGCGCTTCACCACCAGTAAGGCGGCTCGGGGTTCCGTGTGGCTAGGTCATTCCGCTTCGCTTCATTCCCCTCCACCCACATTTTTGCAGCCCTGGTCTTTGCTTCGCAAAGCCCTTATTCGGGCTGGCAAAACGTCGTCAACAGCCGGAACGTTATGCGCCATTAATTCAGGATATTTCGGAAAAAATCGTAGCGGTGGCTTCCGTGCCGCCGCAAATAGGGGGTTGACAAATTGATGATTTTTAAGGAGTTATTATGAATAAAGAATATACTTTTGATGAAATTCATACATTGGAACAAAATATTGTCAATGATGTAATAAATTTTTATAATCAAAACATTGATTTCTCGAAAATAATATATACAGATTGGACAGCAAAGGACGTTTTAGCTCATATAAACACATGGCATGAAAGTTTCGCAAAAAATGTTTTTGATATTGTAAATGGAAATAAACTTAATTCATTAAAAGGTAGAATCGATGAAATAAATGAAAACGGAGTGAAGAAATATAAAAACAACACAATTGACGAATTAATAAATAAATTAAAAAATTCACAGGAAATTATAGATGAGAATATAAAAATGGAAATAATAAAAGGAATACCATATAAAAAAGGGTCTCGGAATTATACACCCAAAGAGCATTTGGAAATTGTATATAAACATATAAAGGGACACTTGAATGATATTTATAAAAAATATAAATAATGAAAATAAGAAGAAGATGACCGCCCGCGTCCATGCGGGCGGCTAACGTAGCGGAATTAACGGCGCATAACAGGTCTGTATATGCGCA
>JAISSB010000005.1 GCA_031273325.1 Treponema sp.
GAACATTTGACGGAAGAGATAACGGGAGGGATGAATGAGATAGCGACAGGAGCGGAACAGATCAATAGTTCGATGGAACAGGTAGCGGGGATAAGCACGGACAATCGGGAACGGATTACGGCACTAGGAACTGAGGTATCAAAGTTTAAAGTGTAAGAGTATTTTATGAAAGAAAATCCACAGGGTTATCCTGTGGATTAATCGAGGTCTGTCCCCATACTTTAAATAGCCCTTATGATTCGGGGGTCTGTCCCCATTCCTCGCTTGCTGTGGACTGAACCGTAGCCGTAAAAACTTTTTCTTGAATGCATAAAGAGCAATAACCGTTGATTGCTCCACAACTTGTGGAGGGTTCTCCCTAACTTGCGGAGATATTTTTTGATTCTATATCTTTGAAATACCGCACGGTTGAAACCTTCAACTCGTCTGTAGCTTCTTCGTCACAAACAATAATCACTTTCGCATGCATTTGCAGACACGACAGCGTACACATCTGACTTACTGGTCCTTCAACAGTTGCTTGAAGCGCACGAGCCTTACTGTGACCGCTTACAATGATAAGCACCTCGCGCGCTGCCATAATGGTAGCAACTCCAACCGTTAATGCGGTTGATGGAACGGCATGAATATCTCCGCCGAAAAACCGTGCATTTGCGTACTTAGTATCTGTTGTCAAGCTTTTAATTCGTGTATGTGAAGTTAAAGATGAACCGGGTTCGTTAAATGCAATATGACCGTCTACGCCCATACCGCCTAAAAAAAGATCAATCCCCCCCGTTGCCGCTATACATGCTTCATATTCAGCACATTCTTTTTCAAGATCAGACGCACATCCGTTTAAAATATGGACATGTTCTTTCTTTATATCAATAAAATTGAAAAAATTATCCCACATGAATCGGTGATAACTTTGCGGATGATCCGGGGACAAACCAACATATTCATCCATGTTAAACGTAATAACATGGGAAAATGAAAGTACATGTGCACGGTGTAAAGCAATTAATTCTTTATAAATACCTAAAGGACTTGATCCTGTTGGTAACCCCAGTACACACTTTTCTTTTTGTTTCATAATGCGGTTTGCAATATACTGTGCGCTCCACGCACTTGCTTGTTCGTAATTTCTACAAATAATAAGACGCATAGTTCCTCCTCTCGCCTTACTGGGTTAATGTCCATGTTTTCCCGGTTTTTATATATGTACCGGCTTTTCTGTTGTGATTTTGATAATAATTAATAAAATCTTTGTCAAATCCTGCTTCACTATTAATATAATCTTTATCGGCGCCAACAGTGATACGGTTAAGGCGACTACTCCGAAACGCATACGTGCCAATAGTGCTGACACTGTCCGGTATAATAACGTCGCTCACGGTACTGTGATAAAATGCCCAATCTCCAATCGTATTAACGGTTGAAGGAATGCGGTATGCCGCCATATCTTTTCCGTCTGGGACTATATACAATACTGTTTTATCTTTGCTGAATAGCATACCGTCAACGCTCGTATACTGTTGATTTTTGGTACTTATTTCGATAGCTGTTAATGATCTATTACCTTCGAACACTAAATCACGTATTTCCCTTAAATTGTTTCCGCATGTTACCTTCGTTAATTGATTATGAGCAAAAGCATTTCTTCCAATAAAAAGAACATTGTCAGGAATATCAATAGTCGTTAAGTAATTGTATGCAAAGGCGCTCCAGCCAATGTACGTCACGCTCTCAGGAATAGTCACTGTTGTTAATTGATGTCCGTATAATGCTTCATATTCAATAGTAGTAACACCGTCTGGAATAGTATAACTTGTTAAGCTTTTTCCGGCGGGGACACGGTACAGAATTGTTTTATCTTTGCTGAATAGCGTACCGTCAACACTGGCATAGTGGCGGTTTCGTACGCTCACGTTAACAGCTTTTAACGTCTGATTATGCGTAAATGCAGCTTGTTCAATACGCTCGATACTGTAAGGAATAGTTATACTCTGTATCTTTTTTTGATAAAACGCACGGTTCCCAATTTCAGTAACGGCTATTCCATCTATAATCGAAGGAATAACAACGGTGTTGTTAGTTCCTTTATATCCAGTGATGCGTATCGTTCCCTTACTGTTGAGACAGTAGGTAAAATCTTCAGCAGGGCTTGGATCTTCAATAGAATCTTGTTCCACAATAGCTTCAGTACGTGCTGATTCCATGGTGGCGGTATGTGACGGTTCAATAGTGATTGACAGTTGGGGAGGAGTATCAACACTACGGTGAATAGTGCCACTACTTGCACAGCCAAAAGTAACGATAACACACCATAAACCTATAACGTTATGATTAATCACGTTTTTTTCCTTAAAATACATATATCTTGCAAAGCAATGATTGACAAAAACCATACTGTGTCTCAATCAAAGCTATTAAAATGCTCATCAATATCATGCTAATTGAGAAAAACGTTATGTTCAAGGTTAAACACAAGAGCCGTGTCCTTGATTCTCGAGTATTTATACTGATACAATACTGCTATGCAGGTTGAAGAGGTAGCTGATACCCTGATCACAGGTATCACGCGAGTCATCCAAGCTCAACGCGAAACACTAGAATTACTTGTTTCTGCACTGTTTGCACGAGGTCACATTCTTTTAGAAGACAATCCAGGATTAGGAAAGACAACGCTTGCAAAAACGATAGCAGCGCTTATTGCGGGAGCACACGGGAACACGCTTCAGTTCAAGCGGGTGCAATTTACTCCGGACTTACTTCCCTATGATATTACCGGGGTTGATGTGTTTGATCCGGACAGTCATGCGTTTCATTTTGTCGAGGGACCGGTTTTTGCACATATCGTCCTTGCTGACGAAATTAACCGTACCACACCGAAAGTTCAATCTGCGCTCCTTGAAGTAATGGCAGAACGGCAAGTAACTATCGGTACGAATACCCACATACTTCCTCAGCCTTTTATTGTTGTTGCAACACAAAATCCCATTGAAAGCGAAGGAACATTCCCGTTACCGGCTGCTCAACTCGATAGATTTATGATTCGTCTTTCGTTAGGGTACCCTTCACGTGAAGCTGAACTCCGCATTGTAGCGCAGAATCCGGGTGAAAACATGCTTGATATGCTTAAGCCGATTATCACGGTCGAGGATATCCTTCAAACACAACATGCTGCTCAAGTACTGTTTTGTCACCCCACGCTTCAAGAAGTTATCGTTGATATAGTTCGCGATACCCGGACGCATGAAGCTCTCCTTTTTGGAGCATCCCCGCGGGCGGCGTTGCATCTTCTGGCGGCGGCACGGGCGCACGCCCTCACGAGAGGAGCAGATTTCGTAACCGACCTCGACATAGCAAAGCTTGCGATCCCGGTTTTAGCGCACCGCCTCAAAGTACGAAACCCGCGTACCCGTCCGGAAACAATCGTTCAAGAGATTTGCTATGAGCGCCTCAACCACATCAAAGCGCTTTAATATGCAATTTTCCCACCTGGGATCTTTTTTATCCCTTGTGGCTTTTCTCAGCATCATTGCAGGAATGTTTCGTCACGAATGGATACTCACTATGGTTGGTATTATTTTATCGGTCGTTATTATCTATTCGATATCTGCTCTTTTTTTTCTTTCAGTGATCCATAGACGCCGGTTCCGTTCACTTTCCTGCAGAATTCTCAACCCTTCCGGTGTGTGCGGAGACAGTGTCACTGTTACTTTGGACCATGCCGCTCATTTTTTTTGTCTTCCTGCGCTTATTATCCGCTATGAATTCCGCATACAAACGAAAGACAAACGGACGCTCTTTTGCAGTTTAAATCCCGCGTTTCCCAAAAGCAGCTTTAAAGTTGCTGACCGGGGAGCTTACTACCGGTTAACAGACGGTGTGGTGCTTTCAGATACTTTTGGTATATTGAGTGTGAGTTTTCCCTCGCTTGATCAAAATGACCATGCACGGTTGCTCATTAGTCCGCATAAAGGAGAGCAGATTCCGGAAATATCCCTACAGTCCGGAGGCAGTACCCTAAGAGCCGAACTGCCCCGTACAAAAACCGACGATCTGCATGAGCAACGGCAGTATGTACCGGGTGACGATCCCCGCAAAATCAACTGGAAACTCTATGGACACAGCGGCACGCTTTTTATCCGTGAGGGAGCATTTGAACCTCCCCCCCATGCAAATATCGTTGTGTTGGTGGATACTCAAGCGGATATGACGGTATTTAGCCGTGAACAAGCTCTCCGGGCTGTGGATATCCTTTGTGAGCAAGCTTTAACGCTCATTGCACTGTATGAGGAGCGGATCAACGGTATTGGGTGGACCGGGAGCGGCACGCTCCACACCGGCACTCCAGCGGAGCTTGCTCAAGCTCTTGCATACCCGTTTATGATTCCGCTTTCAGAATTTTCTCCGCTCCCTGCGTGTCCTCAAGAATGTTCGGTTATAATCCTTGCACTCCCGCGCCAGTATGAAGACAGTGCCACCAGTAGTCTTCAGCAATTTCTCAGTACCCACAAAGCAGACGTTCTATTTTCTCATACTACCGGGTCAACGCAGCCGCAGCTGCGCCGAGCAATGAAGCCTGATCGACCGGCGCGATAAAATACGGTAACGGTTTTTCATTATTCACCATAATATGCAGCCATGAATCAAGCGCGCTCCGCATTCCTTTGTATATCAAGTATGTTGTTCCTTCAATCGCAACACGCACCGGGTTTGCGGTATCATAGTGATCAATTCGTTTGATCGCTGCTGCGATAGGTGCTGCTGCAAGCAGTGCGCCGCGCTCGGTAAGCAGTGATGCGAGGTATGTAAAGGTATTTCGGGCATCGCTTTCTTCGGGAGCAAAAAGCCCGGAAAAGGGATTTTGAGCAGGCGGATTCACAGGATACCTGAGAAATTCGTTTAAATCTTTCGTGTACAGCTGCTTCCATGCGGTAAATTCAGCAGATTTGTTGAATTGCAGGATACCGTCATACAGAGCTTGTTTTGCAACGACAAAGAACAAAGGTCCCAAATATGCGCCTGACGATGCTTTTTCCAAGAGATAAGTACCGGGGTTTTTCGTCGTCCGATCAAATTCCCTGTCTAAATACCCTTGGTAACGGTGTGCAAAATTCCCCGTTTCACAAACAACAATACATGGATTTTCAAACGTTTCAGCTTTAATTTTAGGGATACTGTATTCCGGATACGCGGTGTTATACCCTGTTCCCAAAATAGCGCCAACCATCGGCCCGTTTCCCATATCGCCCATTTCAATTAAGCCGGTAAAAAGTGTTGCAACAGTATCATTAAGCAGGGCAATACGGTCAGGAGCTTTTATTCTCCTTCGGGCAAGCGCTTGACGCACTCCTTTGATAACCGGTTTTCCAATCACATCCGGGACATTAACTTCTTTACTTAAAGCTAACACGATACCGTCTGCTTCTTCTGTTATTTCAGTAGGATAAGAAAAGCAAAATCCAATACCTTCAACGGAAGAGCGCAATTCTAAGAGCTGGACTATCAAGTCGGCAATCTGATTAAAGAATTGTTCTTCATTTAACTGCCCTTGGGTACCGGGCATAGGGACTTTTTCGATATGCTCGATGACTGCTCGTGCTTCAGAATCAAAATGTATCAATGCGGCACGGAAATTTGTCCCTCCCGCATCCAACGCTATAACCGTTTTTCCGGGCGCTACCGATTGAATCGGCGTTAAATACGAAGGAATCATAGGCAAACTTGAAGGCTGTCCCTTCAAACCCCGCTCCATATCAATGAGTACCTCCCGCACCAACGTATGGGGGTCGCATACTTCATAATGAAAACCGTAATACCGTGCAAAATCAGCTATTGCATGGGGATCAAACATAGTGTACCTCTTTCCCTTAATGGGTTCTAATTAACGTACTGCTAGTATAGTTAACAACAAACAAAAACTAAAGCTAAAGTGTAGCACCACGCGCGCTCTGATTCCGAGGTCTGTCCCCATTCGTTAGAAATGTCAGTTTTATTCAGAGGTCTGTCCCTGTTGGTCAGAAATCTGTCGGTTTGATTCCGAGGTCTGTCTCCGTTTGTCAGAATCTATCTGTTTTATTCAGAGGTCTGTCCCTGTTGGTCAGAAATCTATCTGTTTTATTCGGAGGTCTGTCCCCGTTGTTGTCAGAAATCTGTCTTTCTGATTCAGAGGTCTGTCCCCATTCGTCAGAAATCTATCTGTTTTATTCGGAGGTCTGTCCCTGTTGATCGGGAATCTGTCGGTTTTATTCGGAGGTCTGTCCCTGTTTGTCAGAAATCTGTCGGTTTGATTCAGAGGTCTGTCCCCGTTGGTCAGAATCTATCTGTTTTATTCGGAGATCTGTCCCCATTCGTCTTTTATTTAGAGGTCTGTCCCCATTCGTCAGAAATCTATCTGTTTTATTCGGAGGTCTGTCCCCATTCGTCAGAAATCTGTCGGTTTGATTCGGAGGTCTGTCCCCGTTGGTCGGAAATCTTCTGTTTGATTCCGAGGTCTGTCCCTGTTGTAAGAAATGTCGGTTTTATTCAGAGGTCTGTCCCTGTTGTCAGAAATCTATCTGTTTTATTCGGAGGTCTGTCCCCGTTGGTCGGAAATCTGTCGGTTTTATTCGGAGATCTGTCCCCGCTTGTCGGAAATCTGTCGGTTTGATTCAGAGGTCTGTCTCCGTTGGTCAGAAATCTATCTGTTTTATTTAGAGGTCTGTCACTGTTGTAAGAAATGTCGGTTTTATTCAGAGGTCTATCCCTGTTGGTCAGAAATCTATCTGTTTTATTCGGAGGTCTATCCCTGTTGGTCGGAAATCTGTCTGTTTGATTCCGAGGTCTGTCCCTGTTGTTGTCAGAAATCTGTCGGTTTGATTCCGAGGTCTGTCCCCATTCGTCTTTGATTCGGAGGTCTGTCCCCGTTGCCAAGGGGGACAGTCCCCACGAGAAGAAAAAGGCTTGACATTCTCAATCAGCATTACTACAATAACCAGAAATGGATTATTCAAAAGCAAAAATATATAAAGAATCCCCCCCCCCCCCCACAAAGGCTTTCTAAGAACTACGCTCTTTTTATATTCGGATAATATTCTCATAGCTACAGAAAACGGCAGCGGCACATGGTGTGCGCTCTTGAAGTGTAGTATATGGAAACTTTTGAAACTATTGCCTCGAATTTCTTGCACGTATACAGTATTTTCTCAAGACAATACCCCACAATCTAAAGATTTCACCTCAACGTCTAAAGACTTTACCTCAACGTCTAAAGACTTCAACCTAAAATCTAAAGACTTCACCTCAACGTCTAAAGACTTTACCTCAACGTCTAAAGACTTCACTTCAAAATCTTTAGACTTCACTCAAAAATCTAAAGACAATAGACCCCCTTTGGGGAAAAAATTTCCCATTTGGGATAGATAAGGAGGAATACACTATGATTCAAAGAACTGACTGGTTCCCGACAGGCCGAGAGGCAATATTGGCCATGGCACGGAACTGGCAGGATGTTACCGGATCCGAAACCGACGCATTTGGCATCCCCACTACCGTTCTAACTGGACTCGGCAGCCTTATAACGGCGGCAAATACCGCCCTGATTAAGGCGCAGAACGAGACCACCAGAACGCCTGTAGCTACTGCCCAATGTAAAACGGCTTTTGAAGCATTGACTGCTGCAATGCGGGACATCAAAAAACGATATTTTTTGACTCCGCCCTTGGAGGATGCGGATTATGTGAGCTTGGGCTTAAGAATTCCCGACAGCACCCCGACCCCAAGCGGGGACCCTTCCGCTCAAGTTATGGTAGAGACCTATCTGGTAGGCCGGCATGAACTTGGCATAAAAATTATCTACGTTACCGGGAGCGCTGCCGACCCGGCAAACAAAGGCTATCGGATATGGTACAGCTTGATCGCTCCCGGTGAAACACCCCCCGTAAACCCCGATGACCTCCGCAAGTCGTTTTTTACCAAACGGAAAAAGGACTTAATAGAATTCGACTTTGGAGACAGCGGGAAAACCGCCTATGTTGCGGTGCAAATAGAGAACAACGAGGGGAAAAAAGGTCCCTGGGGGCCGCTGGTATCAGCTTTGATACCTTAACAAGGTTTTTAGCCGCTTGAGCGGCTAACCATAAAAAATTGTCGGCGGGACATAAAAACCGCAAGGAGTAAAGAACATGAAAAAGAACTATGGAGTATTTTTCGGTTTCGTCGTTTTATTAATAGCGGCGATGATCACAGTGACGGGGTGCAATGACGAATCAACCGATAGCGATCCAACCCCTAACACTGATCCAAAAGTGTTGGTGATTACCAATGTCAATCCTGCCAATTTCGACGATTCCAGTTTTGCACATCTCAATCTCGGAAGTCTCAAAGCGCAAGTGGGAACTGATCCCGGTAGTATAGAGGTAATGCTCGGCATTTTCCCGGCAGGAACAGCCAAGGAAGATGCACTTGCACAGACAGGATTTGTCGCCGGGACGGATATTTTACCAGAGTATTCCGAAACAAAGCATACGGCTACCTTTGAACTTTGGAATACCACGGATGAAACCGAGTGGACAGGTTCCGGCACCTATGATATTTATATTGCTATCGATTGGGAAGATTCGGGAAGTTCCTCGGGATCCACGCTACCTAAATTAGTTTACAAGAAAACGGGTGTCGCCTTTAATGCAGCGACAACGTCGGTTGACGCAAAAACTTTTGAATCTGTTTCGCTGGGATCATAAAAAATATCAAGCATTGAAATATAGCTGAATAATGTGCATAAAACTCGTATTCAGGCAGAGGGTATACCTTTTTCGTAGAGGGTATACCCTTTTTCACTAGAGAGAATATAATAATTGTATTGTATGGAAGTTAAGAATGTTCAACTAAGAACTATCAAAGCTACACTCCCAGAGAATAAGAATCCCTCGTATTAGAGACAATCGCAAAGCTCAGAGGCAGGTGAAGTACTCTAAAAAAAAATACATATTGAGTGAAGGGTATGAAAGAGAGAAATATGGGTGGAATTAATGGTATGGAGATGCGTTTAGAAGAAATCTCGGCGATGTGGGAAAGCATGAAAGAATTTCATGAATTATATATAACAATCCAGAGGCCGCGACAAGAGGTCTGTCCCCTTCAGGTACCGTATGATTGAAAGGGATTTCGTTCCACTTCCCATAAAAAGTTATGTTATTCGTTCCGGACGGATCAGTGATGCACAAAAACGCGCATACCGCGACTTATTACCCCTCTACGGTGTTCCGCCAGGAATAATTGATTTTCGCGCACTGTTTTCCAATAGTAATCCGGTCACTGTGGAAATTGGTTTTGGTTCCGGCAGCGCTACGGCCGTATGTGCGGCGTCTAATCCTTCAATGAACTACGTCGGCATTGAAGTTCATAAACCGGGTATCGGCCGGCTGCTGTGGGAAATAGAACAACGCGGGCTGAATAATATCAGAATCATCGAAGGAGATGCGGCTGTTGTTCTAAGCGAATCTATTTATGATTCATCTGTTTCTGCTTTTCATATCTTTTTCCCCGATCCATGGCCGAAAAAACGTCACCATAAACGGCGGCTCATTAGCCGTCCATTCACCGATATACTCTCTGCAAAATTGCAGAGCGGCGGGTATATTGCGCTCGTTACCGATTGGCAAGAGTATGCAACATGGATTTTGAAAGCGTTTTCAGACATAGAAAGCTTAGAAAATCCTTACGGTGACTTTGCTCCTCCGTTGGCATGGAGGCCAATGACTCATTTTGAACAGAAAGGCATTCAAGAAGGCCGCCCGGTGTGGGAAATCTATCTTGTCAAGCGTTGAAGGATCCCTTGAATTTTTAAGCGTTGCACAATCTGTACATTGATTCATTTTGTTTTGTAAGTTACACTTAATTATGGCAGAAAACGATACTTTTGACAGATTGGTAACTGATATGCCATTAGATGAGCGGCTGCAAATACTCGAAAAGATTACTCATCAAACGGATATTTCGACATTGTCCCTCTATGAAGGGGAAACAGAAGCCTCGTTTGATTCCAATGTTGAGGCACAGTTTGCACGAACACCATGGTATGAACGGATGTTATTGATCATAATAAGCTTTTTCAAAAATTCTTCACCGCTTAAAGTATTTGAATCGCGGCAAATTGTCCGCCTTGGTAAGTTTATTAATTCCCAAGCACCGGGTATGTATGATTATCAGCGTAACTTTCTCTTGCCGAAATTTCACGAAACATTAGATGCACTTAAAAATTCCGCCCGTTATTTTTATATCACGCTTGATGCAAGCGTTCAGCGGAATAAAGATGCATTCTATGCCTTTCTCAGTTCACTGGTACTCGGAGAACAGTACAATGTACTCAAAAATGCGACGATTCCTGCTAACTTACTAAAAACGCACCCAAAGGTTTCAGACACAGAATTACATCAAGTAGCTTTCTCTACTATTGAACATACTCTTGAAGATATTACTGCAGCCCAACGAAAAATTATGTATACGAATATTCGTACGCTTATTTGCCTCAAAGAACTTTCTTCTTTTCTCTATGATCGGGTTTTATTATCATTCAGTTTTGAACCTTCATTAGCTGGAAAAGCTTGTTCAGGTCATATTATTCGTGAACAATTAATTAACCTCAACAATATTCTTTTTTCCTTTAGAAACCCGCCGTCTTCTGAATTACTCGAATCGCTTTTTATGTTTGTACTCCAAAACCGCAAACAAGAAGAAAACTTTGATAGAGACAGCGAGATGATTAAACTGTTGGAAGAGGCAAAACAATGTCTTGATGTTGTACGCGTATTTAATAAATATGTTCCGCTTACGCTGATCCTTCGATGCATAAGTCATAATATGGCATTAGCACCGTCTGAAATTGCAGGCGGAGAAGATTGGTTTGTAACATTTCGTGAATATTGGAAAGAGCAATTTGAAAAACAGTTTACTGAATATAGCCGTGAGAAACACCAAAAAACTTTAACCGATTCGTTTAAAGATTTTCTCAAAGGAAAAAGTTTAAAAGAGTTAGAGTTTGCAACGTCTGATCCAAACGCTGAAACAGGTAAAATATATATCGATAATCTTTTTGCCCTTTCTTTTTTAAAAACATTTTATGAGGCGGTATTTTTAAACGATGTTAATAACGTATTGCGCCCTATCGTTTTTGATGGAGAATTTGTCCGGCGCGAGAATAAAATTGCTTTTACTGAAAGTTATAACGACATTCTTAAATTAGATGATGCTATAAAAGATTTTGAAGAAACAATTTCCCCTGAAGGACAGTTAGGAAAACGGTTTGAAAATGCTGTCGGTGATGTATCTTCTCTACCGGGCAAACGTCGGCGTATTCAACTTATTCTTGACGAAGCACATACAGAATCTCATAAGATTGTCGATACGACTCAAGCGGCTCTTAAGAATTTAATTAGTATTTTAGCGGGAATACCACGCCGTGACGCAAATGGTCAATATGACATACTGGTCAATATGGCTAAATTTATGGGCAAAGATATTATGGAATTTGGCGATGGTCCGCAAGGTAAAAAAGCGCAAATATTTTTGAATGGAATTGCCGACACATTACAAAAACTTCAAAAAACTTCTCAGATTCTTGAAGAAATTGACACAATATCAAAAAATTTAAAGTAATTATTGCTGGACGAAGCATACCGTTTCTCGTACTAAAATCCTTTGACATTTGGCGCGGGGACAGACCTCCTGCCATTTGGGGATAAACCCCTTGTCATTTAGGGACAGACCCCTTCTCATTCTTAAAATCAAGCGACTATTTTATTAAAATCAAACGACCGTTTTATTAAAATCAAACGACCATTTTTAAAGATAATACGGTACGGGGACAGACCTCAACGGCAGTCTCTTAAAAGGGGACAGACTTCAGACTCTTTAACTCATCCGAGACCATTCCGTGGAATAGCGGTTGTGTTTTCTCGATAGTCTTGTCGCGGGGACAGACCTCAACTAATCTGACGCACTCGTCTTGTTTTCGAAATGTTTCTTAAGGTGAAAGGTGATAGCTGTTATATGCGTTTCTGGAAACTGTTGTTGAAAATATTCTAAAAGACTTCGCTGTTGGAATTGAAATAATTGGAGCCATGTCGCATGCTCTACTTCAATGGAAATAATTCCGCGGTCAAGAGATATAAGTTTTGAGTGGTCCACCGCAGCGGCGGGCATATATTTTGGAAGATCTTTCCGCCACGCTGAAGATATTTTTGTATACTGTAACATAGTTTCAAGGGTTTCAGGAGGAAATACTAACGATAATAGATTGCTAATATGTTTCATACGGTGTACCACATTATTTCAAAATACGTTATTGAATGATTCCTGCTGCTTTAAGCTCTTCAATATTGAGAGCTGCGTTGTAAGGAATATCCAGTTCTTCTGCATTAACTTTATTAATAATTTCTTCACGGTAGGGAGATTCCAAATCAATACCGACAATACGCCAATTATTATCAACTTCAGGAGTTAAGGTACCTTTCTCCTTAATATAAGCAACGAGCATATCGCGTATTGAATTGGGAGATTCCCAATTTCTTGTTCCGGAAACCAAATTGAATGCTTTGAGTCCCGAAGAATACCGGTAATTATTCACTGCAAGGATAAGTTTTTGTTCATCTTCAAGCGGCTTTCCCTCGTATTGAACATTGATGATGCGTTCTCCGCTGGGTTTTGAAAGATCGATTTCATAATCAACGCCTGCAAACATATCGTAGCGGTAGCCGGGAACATCTTCATTAAAACTTATAGAAATATCTCCCGGCTTCCATTGATTATAATGTTCTGCCGACCATTCCATGAATGCTTTGAGTTCTGCTCCGGTTACTTCAACCGTATACAGTGTGTTGTCGAATTTGTAGATATTAAAGACGGTGCCGTAATTGATTGGTCCGGCTTTTATGTCACTGTTGTCCTGGAAGAGTGCGGCTGCAGAAACGTCCGCTCCGGAATTCAGCAATTGCACTGTGTTGATGAGATCAACAACGGCAGAATCAACAATTTTCCCCTGGGGAATCCCGCGAATTTCATTCTCCGGTTGAAAGTTGACCGATGCTATCCCAAAAATACCGCCTTCTGAACTGCTTTCCGAATCAAAACTTCCGCCGCTAATGAAATTGCGCGTCCGTTCGTGAGCTTCTTTAATAAGCGGGTGTGCGCGGATTGCAACACTTGGTTCGTATGCTTGCATATCGACAATCGACAGGCTCCGATCAACGATTTTTTTATTACCGTCAATAGTTAGATCAAAGCGCACAACGTAACGGCCGCCGTTTGGAACTGCTCCAACGAGCGTTTTACCCGTTGTTTGATTGAGCATAATGTGCGCGTGTCCCAGGAGGAGAATGTCGATTTCCGGACAGAGTGCGAGTATTGCATTCGCACCGTCAGAACCGTATTCCTCGTCATATTCGGGGAAAAGACCAACATGGGCAGTAACGACCAGTACGTCAACGTTATCTTTAATCTGGTCGATAGCTTTGCGCGCCGCCGGACCGACAGCATCAAATTTAAAAGGATCAACCTTTTCACCGTCCCAACGCGGAGCGTCAGGATTCGTTAATCCAATGATACCGACATTAATGCCGCCGACATTCACGATAGTAGCAGCGTCGGTGTAATGGCTTCCGTCAGCTAAATGAAGGTTTGCCGCCAGAACCGCAAATTGTGCGTCGCGTACAATACGGTCAACGAGTTGCTTCCCAAAATTAAATTCATGGTTGCCGAGCGTCATAGCTGTGTACCCAATAGTATTCATTGCAGCGGTTACCGGGTGCGGAAGATCCTGTTTATTGTACAGATCGTCCGTCATAATCGTACCTTGATAGGTGTCTCCATTATCAAGCACAATGGTATGGGGATTTTCAGTACGCACCGAGTCAACGTAGCTTGCAATTCGTGCAAACCCTGAATTTGTTGTTTCACGGTCATCTTCATACGAAAAACCCCAAATATTCCCATGCACATCTGTTGTTCCAAGAATACTCAAGGTAGTTCGTTGTTCAGCACGTACATGTTCAGCAACCGGAGAACCGAAAACAGCAGTACTCCAGACAAACAAAATACCAAAAATACTGTATAGC
Source organism: Treponema sp. (assembly GCA_031273325.1). Lineage (GTDB taxonomy): Bacteria > Spirochaetota > Spirochaetia > Treponematales > Breznakiellaceae > BOBG01. Next base: position 14,082 of record JAISSB010000005.1, read on the forward strand.
TTTTTCATACTGCCATAGTACCGTACTTTCGGCATTAAGTGAACCAAGGGGGACAGACCTCTGAAGGAGACAAACTTTGAATCAAAATCAGCTATACACCCTGTTAACGTGATATGGCACGAAAAGAAAGAGGAAATACCGCTCTTGGTTATACTTATCATGTCACCTTTGAAATAAACCGATGGTTAATGGAACTCAAAAATCCCCTTATCAAAGCTCTTGTTATACCGGTTATCGCTGAAGCGCACCGAAAATATGGCTTCAAGCTATGGAATTTCTGTATTATGGATAACCATATTCATGTTCTTATAACACCGGACAAAGACGTTAGTCTTTCCGTGATTATGAAGTGGATAAAAATGGTTGTTGCTATTCGGTGGAACAAGCTGCACGGAGTAAAAGGACATTTGTGGGGAGACAGGTTCCATGCACGGATGATTGAAAGCAGCGAGGATTTTCTGAGAGTATTTCGGTATATTAATCAAAATCCGATAAAAGCCGGGTTGGTAGAACAATGGATATTCGGCGGTTTATATCATTATCTTCACAATATTGTTCATATTGTACCAACATTTTCAGACTTACTCGCTCAGGTCTTCACCGCAGATTTTTCGACTTAAAGGGACAGACCTTTCTGGCATGCCTTAAGACCTCTGGGGCATGTCACGAGACTTCTGGGGCATGTCACAAGACTTCTGGGGCATGTCACAAGACCTCTGGGGCATGTCACAAGACTTCTGGGGCATGTCACAAGACCTCTGGGGCATGTCACAAGACCTTTGGGGCATGTCACAAGACTTCTGGGGCATGTCACAAGACCTTTGGGGCATGTCACAAGACTTCTGGGGCATGTCACAAGACCTCTGGGGCATGTCATAAGACCCTTCGGGGGACAGACCTCCGACGGGGGTAGACATCTTTGAACTCATTGATAATTAATATATGGGTATTTTCTCAAAAAAGTACTACACTATATATATAGTAGCCAACGGTATGGCTATAATCTTGACAAAAGAGGAGAAATCGGATAAAATGAAGATCAGGAATCAGGAATCAGGAATCAGGAATCAGGAATCAGGAATCAGGAATCAGGAATCAGGAATCAGGAATCAGGAATCAGGAATCTAGGAAATCTGCACAGCTATTGTTTTTTTTTACGTTGTTGTTTTGCGTAGTATCTAGTCTTTCGGCACAAAACCGCCAAAAAATCGTCCCCGTCGACAGTGAAATTTACCAAGCTATTAAGTCCCTCTATATCGCTCAAGGCTTGGCGCTCCCCTCAACCTCGGGACCCTGGAGTGAAGGCGAGTTGCTCCTTATGCTCAAGCGGCTGGACCTCTCGCGGCTCACCGGGTCTGCACTCGATGCATATAATTTTGTAGAACAAGAACTCACCGCAACGCCGAGAATTGCAAAATTTTCTATAGTGCAAAGCTTGGAACTGCATACGCACAGCAACCCGGAGAGTTTTCTTACCGAAGAGGATTATATCCGTCCATGGAATTATCAAAAACCGCTGGTTGCTTTTGATTTTGAGTTATTTATTACCGATTACATGTACAACTTTTTTGAATTTTCTCTCGGTTCAAGTGTCTATAATGACCAAGTTGATTCGGCAACAGTTAAATTTTATGACCCCGAAACCGGTCAGTATCGGTATAACACTTCAAACAGTACTCCAGATGACCCATGGCAGGAAAGTGAACTCAAACATGGCTATATCGGTTCATTACAGTACGGCAAAGCTCCGGTGAGCTCAAACTTCCCAATATTAACAAGCCTTAATCCCTATGAGCTTGATTGGAATTTTCCGGCACGTGCCTTTTTAGCAGTCGGCGGAAACGGGTGGGGAATAGCGATTGGGCGCGACCGGCTCTCGTGGGGACCGGGCGAGTCCGGCAACTTTATGGTTGGCGACCACATTCAATATCATAATAACTTCCGCCTTACGTTCTTTAACGAATCCCTCAAATATATGTTCAGTATCTCTCCCTTTCAATCCACCGATAGATATTTTTCTAATGACATCTACTCTAGTAGTGATAGTGATGGGGCAGAAGGAGTATGGAATGATCCTGATGATCGTAATCCAAACAGGGACTCCGGTTCTTTGGTTGGAAGGAATTATCATTTTTTTATGGCTCACCGCGTTGAATGGCGCCCGCAGTTTTTGAAAAACAAAGTGAACCTTGTCGTTACTGAAGGGCTTATGTATCACGATACTGCGTTGGATCTGTCAGTATTTAATCCTGCCTATTTTATGCATAATATCTCTCGGTCTCAAACAACGAACTCTCTGCTCACTGCCGAAGCAGACTTTTCTCCCTTTCCTTTCTTGAATATTTACGGACAGCTTGCAATAGACGAAATGACTTTTCTCAACGAGCCGAAACCTGGCGAAGATACCTCGGCAATGGCGGACGCTTTTGGCTATATGATAGGAGCGCAAACGAGTCTGCCGCTGTGGAAAGGAATGTTCACCGCTTCTATGGAATTCGTAAAAACAGACCCCTTCCTTTATCTCCGCTCGGCAGACCCTCACGACGACTTTGCAATCCAAGAAGCAGGGCAAGCCGGTATTAACTTTGTTGTTGCAAACCGCTATGACTATATTCAAAACCTGTATAAAGAAGATTTTCTCGGCTACCGGTGGGGAGGAGACGCACTCGTCTTCAACATTTCTGCCGGATTCCGGGTTGCCGGGAAGTGGAGTATCGCCCTCAACTATTTTAATATGCAACACGGAACCTACGATAAGTGGACAACGTACTCGTGGGTCGGACCAGAAGTCTTGGAAAATGAAGCAAATCCTGATTCGATTTATGAAAACCCCTATACCGGCACAACTGGTTTTGAAAATCCGTCAACTCCAACAGAACTCCATGACCGTGCCAACCACGCCGATCCCGAAGCCTATAAGCGGAACGCCGTTGCATATACCAACGCATTCTCGCTCCTCGGTTCATGGAATTTTACCAAGAATCTCTCCGTCTTCGGTGAACTGGATTTCGTCTCTATCCGTAACCACGGTAACATCAAGTCCGACACGGTGGACAGCGATGTTCAATTCACTATCGGCGTTACTGCCAGATATTAATAAAGGAGCATAGCATGAAAAAGTTAATAGCCGTTATTGTTACCGTAATCGTTGCCGAAATGGCTTTTGCCGCCGAAGTTTCTTTTGATGATCCCAATCTTTCTGACATTGATAGACAAAATATCCTCGACGGAGCGAGAGATGGAGTGACCGAAGCTCTGCAGAATGCAGTCGATGATATATTTAATACGACATTTGATACCCTCAAGCCAGGTTTGGATTGGCTCCCCAATACCAATATCCAACAAAATATACAAGCAGAATCCTATATCGGTCAGTTGTTTGCCAAAGGTTCTCCGCCGCACCTCACATTTGGTGAAACGATTGGTCTCGGCAGCGACGGTATTCTCAAGGACGCAGGCGATACCCTCGGCATCCTGCTCGGTTCAGGCGGAACGCTCGAAGGTCTCCCCGTTGTCCCCCTCTTCACTGCCGATCTGCGGCTTGGCGGGGTTTTTCTCCCTTTTGATCTGGGCTTTTCTTTTGTAAACTACCGCAACACAGTCGATATGCTTAAAGATCCGTTCAAAGAAGCTTTTGATTTTAATAAGGTCAACACGGTGCACGTGGATATCCGTTCTTTCGGCATTGATGTGAGATACCGGATTTTAGAAGACGGAGTAGGATTGGGACTCACCGTACGCAAGAGTCCGGTGCCGGCTGCACCGAAACTCTCGCTTGCAGCCCTGAAACAGCCATCGTTTTGGAGACCATTTATTCCGGGACTTTCGGTCAGTGCCGGCTACAGCCGATACGATCTCGGCATAGGCATTAACGGAGCGGTAACTGTCGACGGTAGAACAGCAGACGTTGATGCGGACATTGGCTTTCAGGTACAAAGCGTGTACGGCGGGTTGCACATATCCAAAAAAATATTCTTTATCGTTCCGTATATGGGACTCCGTGTTGCTTCTTCACAATCAGCAGTGACCGCACGGGTGAACGCCGCAACAACGGTGCGTTTAGACAGTATAGACGTTCTAGGAAACACATATACCGGTGACACTACGATTACCGGCACGGGCAGTAAGGAAGATTCTGTAGAGACCGACGGCTGGAAATCCGCAACATTCTTCTATTGGGGAGTAGGATTCAATATGGGGATACTGCAGATCAGTCTGGGGACTTCCTTTAACTTGAGCAACGACATTGCTGAAGCCGAAGGGTTAAACATAGGGATTAGACTCAAACTTTAAGCATAGATGCCGACCGGACTTTGCATTCAGAGGGTTCGGTCGGTAACGCTTGGGGATAGACCTCTGAATCATAAAGGTAGATTCCCGACCAACGGGGACAGACCCCTGAATTACAAAGGTAGATTCCCGACCAATGGGGACAGACCTCCAAATCAGAAGAGCAGATTCCTGACTAATGGGGACAGACCTCTGAATTATACCGGCAGATTTCTGACCAACGGGGACAGACCTCCGAATCAGAAAGACAGATTTCTGACTAACAGGGACAGGCCTCCGAATCAGAAGAGCAGATTCCCGATCAACGGGGACAGACCTCTGAATTACAAAGGTAGATTCCCGACCAATGGGGACAGCCCTCTGAATCAGAAGAGCAGATTTCTGACTAACAGAGACAGACCTCCGAATCAGAAAGACAGATTCCCGATCAATGGGGACAGACCTCTGAATCATAAAGACAGATTCCCGACCAATGGGGACAGACCTCCGAATCAGAAGAGCAGATTTCTGACCAATGGGGACAGACCTCTGAATCATAAAGACAGATTCTCGACTAACAGGGACAGCCCTCCGAATTAGAAGGGTAGATTCCTGACGCTTGGGGACAGACTCCTGAATTACACAGACAGATTCCCGACCAATGGGGACAGACCTCCGAATCAGAACGTAGAACTTTTAGCCGTGGGTTTTAAACTTCCGGCCGCGGGTTTTAAATCTTTAAACCGTGGGTTTTAAACTTCCGGCCGTGGGTTTTAAACTTCCGGCCGTGGGTTTTAAACTTCCGGCCGCGGGTTTTAAACTTCCGGCCGCGGGTTTTAAATCTTTAACTATGGGTTTAGCAAAATCTTTTTTATGGGGACAGACCCCTGACTCAGAAGAGCAGATTCCCGACAAGTAGGGACAGACCTAAAAAACCCGCTGATTAAGTATGCGTCTCTTGTTAAAGAACCGAAAATACCGTATCTTTAAAGAAAGTTTAAGAAGGAGAAGGCTATGAAAAAGCTCATGATTAGTGGTTTGTATGTGATTCTTGGCGCGGCAGTATTGTTTGCGAGCGGGCAACAAGCAGGAAAGACGCGAACAACTCTTCGTATGGCGACGGGCGGTAATACCGGTACCTATTATGCCTACGGTTCGGCAGTAGGGCAAATTTTAAGCGAGAAAATCGGTATTCCTATTGCTATTCAATCAACCGGGGCATCTAAAGCAAATATTCAGTTAATTGCCGCACAAGAAGTAGAACTAGCTATTGTGCAGAACGATATTATGGATTATGCGTACAACGGTACAGAGTTATTCATAGGAGAACAAACGCAATCTTTTTCAACAATAGCAGCTCTGTACGCTGAAGTATGTCAAATCATTGCAAATCCTGCCTCAGGAATTAGTACTATTGCAGACTTAAAGGGAAAACGGGTATCTGTTGGAGATGCGGGAAGCGGCACTGAGTTCAATGCACAGCAGATTTTACGCGCCTACGGTATTGAACTTACTGATATTGACAAACAAAATTTAAGTTTCGGCGCCTCAGCAGACGCGCTCCGAGATAACAAAATTGACGCCTTTTTCTGTACGGCAGGCGCCCCAACCATTGCAATAGTCGACCTATCAATGGGAAGAAATATTGTCCTTTTAGAGATCGATAACGATCATGCAGCACAACTGATTCGTGATTTTCCATTTTATACCCACTATCCTATTCCTGCTCGGACGTACCGAGGGGTTGATAGAAATGTGCAGACGCTTGCCGTTAAAGCAACGCTCATAGCGAACAATCAACTGTCCGAAGACACTGTGTATAACCTCACAAAAAATCTCTTTGAAAGCAAAGAGCAGATTCAAAATGCCCATGTAAAAGGCACCGAATTAGCTACAGAGTATGCCGTGAGCGGTATTTCTGTACCGTTCCATCCGGGAGCAGCACGGTATTTCCGCGAAATCGGGGTTCTCCGCTAATTAATATCCATGAAAAAAAAAGAAAACCGGTCAGTATTAATACTGTACCGGTTTTTTAATAGAGAAATAGTTCTAAATACGTCTAAACCCAATACTTAGAACTACTTCAAAGAGATTATATGAACTCAATATCTGAAATATTTGTTCCTTTAAGCGCTTTATTCTTAGTCTGACTGTCTCCTTCAGCAGTACCTTTGTTTTTAATAGGATAAATCTCCTCCATAACCTTAAGCATGTCTGCGTACAACTGTTCCGGATCTATATCACCTTCCTTAATCTTATCCTGATGAGACTTCCAGTAATCCAGTATCGTCTTAGAATATTGCAATTTGGGTACCAGATGTAACTCGTCACTGTAAGCACCTACCTCTCTAAAACTGTAGCTAGCTACTCCTGATAAGCTTAATGCTCTCGTTCCAGACACAGCAGGTATAACAGTCGATAAAATTTCAATCCGTTTAAAAAGAATCCAAAATAAGTCTTTGGATTGCCGATAAACATCTTTACCCTTACCGTCCTTTGCTTTTTGCTTGAAACATACCCCTAAAGAATCGATCAAATCCCGACTTAGAACGTCCAAGAATAAATCTTTACTCACAACAGCTTTCCGCTTCGATCGCTTTGTCCTATCAACCTGAACAGGCGGTTTTCTCACCTTTCCAGCCGCTTCTGCTTCTGCTCTCGTAAGCTTCGCTTTATTACTACTCATATCCGTATTCCTCCACAAATAAAGCTAATAATTTTGTATGTACTAGTATTACCAAATTTGCTTTAAAAAGTAAAAGGTATATGTGTATAAATAGAACTTTTTTTCACAGTTCCGTATATTTGTTTCTATGAAATGGTGGTACGGACTTGTTTTTAACACAGTGTTAATCATACTCGTACTTTTAACAGCAATCGTTGTTAGGACGCCGAAGCTTACTGTCGTTGATTCTGAAACCGGTAAAAAATATGGACAGTGGAGTATTCAGCGTGAAGATTTTTTTTCAATTGAATTTATTCATTCGGTACATCAAAGTCCGGTAATAGAAACGTTTCGTGTAGAAAAGAACGCTATCTATTCTTACAGTGTAAAATTTTATGATTTCGGGGCAGGCATGCAAACAAATAAAGAAGATGGACAAACATTAACCCGAGATGGAGAAGCTTTTGTTCTAAAAGGCCTTAATCGCTCGTTCAAAGAACTCAATTATATCGTTGGGACTGTTTCGGATCATATACTTACTGTCAATAATATACCAATAAGTTTAAGAGAACTCTGCGGAAGAAATGCTCATATTCGTATATTTGTCACCTCATAAAACTCTTAAGTTCTGCAAAACTTGCAAGGCTTGTCTCCTCGTTTCACAATATGATACAATACCACGCGTACCGTAGTGCGAAAGGTATCAGAATTCACAACATTCAACTACCTCTGGGACAAGCCCAGAGGCTTGTACATAGCTACACCGGCTGGAACGATGGTTATCGCTTCTTCAAGGTGTATGACTAAGGTTCATCCCACAGGACAAGCCTGTGGGTTTTCATTTTTCCATAAAAAGGGGGCTTCGTGAAAATAGGAGTCGATACCTTTGCCTGTGACGGTGGCGAGTCGGAAGTTGGTCTTTACCTTATCAATATTCTTAAGCGGCTTCCCCCTTCAGGTGATTTGTATGAACTTTTCGGCTGGGATTTTGATCGTTTTGCCTATACTGACGCGGGATATGGTTTGGATTTTATCCCTCAATGTTCAGTGACCGGAGAAAGTGCAAATGCACTATGGCATTATTTTAAATATCCAGACTTTGCAAAAAAACGAGCGTATAATGCATGCTTTTTCCCGGTAGCACACCGAAGAGTGCCGATGCATTCACCGTGTCCCACGATTGGAACGGTTCACGAAATGACAACACACTGGGTTAGACAAAAGAAACGCGAACAACAAGGGCATTTTTTTCGATTTTTGCTTCCGAATGCCCTCAGAAAACTCGATAAAGCAATAGCAGTAAGTAATTGGATCAAGCAAATGCTCATTGAAGTCGTTGGAATACGTGATTCAGTTATTGAAGTTGTACCCCAAGGTGTTGATTTGTCTCTTTTTTATCCTCGTTCAAGTAACGAAGAAAGTACCGTTCTTATACAACCTTTTAGTTTTCGGCGTCCTTATATACTGTATTATGCACGTATAGAACATCCTTCAAAAAACCATGTTCGTTTAATTGAAGCTTTTGGAATTTTTAAGGATCGAACACACTATCCGCACCGGCTCGTCCTTGCAGGGGCAGACAGTTATGGCGCTGAAACAGTCAAAGATGCTGCGTCAATCTCTCCCTATAAGACTGATATTTTTTTTGCAGGAGCTTTTCCCCAGAAAAGAATGCCGGAACTGTATGCTGGGGCTGATATGGTTGTAATTCCTTCGCTTTTTGAAGGTTTTGGCTCAGGAGTTTTGGAGGCTTTTGCTTCAGGTATTCCGGTAGCTTGCGCTCAGTCTGCTGGCCTCCCTGAAATAGTTGGATCATGTGGTCTTTACTTTGATCCGAAAAATCCGGCAGATATAGCTGACCGTATGGTGACGCTTGCAAGTAACCGTGATATATACCGTGAATGTCGGGCGAGTGGTCTTGCGCGCGCGCAAGAGTTCTCATGGGAACGGTGTGTGCAGCGTACCCTGAGTATTATCCGTGAAACAATCGGCACTTGAACTGACATTAAAGTTTCGTTAAATTCATTAAAGATGATAAAAAAAATATTAAGACTCGGTATAGATGTTGGATCTACGACTGTTAAAGTTGTTGTACTAGATCCTAATTCCAATTCAAAAGAAATACTTTTTTCACGATATATTCGCCATAATGCTGATCAAATCGGAACTGTTCATTCGTTACTGGAGGAAGTCTTTAATCAATTTCCTTCTGCTTCTTTTAGAGCAGCCGCCTGTGGTTCTGGAGCTAAGCCGATAGCTGAAGCGATCAACGCTCATTTCATTCAAGAAGTCGTAGCAAATGCAATTGTTATTCGAACAGTGTATCCGCGGACCCGTGTGGCAATAGAGCTTGGCGGACAGGATGCTAAAGTAGTGTTTTTTCACAGTGACGAAAAAACGGGACAGTTAAATACGTCTGATATGCGTATGAACGGTAGTTGTGCAGGAGGAACAGGAGCTTTTATTGACGAAGTCGCGAGTTTATTGAGAATACCGGTTGAACATTTTGAAACGTACGCTGCAAAAGGCAGCACTGTGTACGATATTTCCGGACGTTGCGGAGTTTTTGCAAAGACGGATATTCAACCGTTATTGAATCAAGGAGGGAAACCGGAAGATATTGCTCTATCAACCTTTCACGCAATCGTTAAACAAACAATTGGTGGGCTGGCACAAGGGTTAGCATTAAACCCGCCTATTATCTTTGAAGGAGGTCCGCTCACCTTTAATCCAACCTTAGTAACCGTTTTTTCTCAATGGCTTAACCTTAAGGAAGATGATATTATCCGTCCTGACCGTTCGGAAACGCTCATTGCTTGGGGAGCAGCGCTTTCTATTGACGAAATGTTTGCCGACAATCCACAAACCTTTACGATCCCTCAAGCTTTACACACATTAGCTCATATCCATGCGAATCCCATCATTGAACAAAATAATTCCCAAAAACGATTTTTTTCTTCCTATGAAGAACGGTTAGACTTTGAAAAACGGCATTCTTTTGCTCCGGAACCTCACTGCGATGCCCAAAAAGGGGACACTGTTGGTGTGTATGTTGGCATTGACGCAGGATCAACAACGACAAAATTAGTATTTCTCAACGAAAAAGAAGAAGTTATTGAACGGTTTTATGCAAATAACAAAGGAGAACCGCTCAAAGTCGTTAAACATGCACTGTTGGATTTAAAAAAGAAGTATGAACAGAGCGGTATTAATCTTGAAATTATTGCACTGGGTACTACAGGGTATGGAGAATTACTCTTTGATAAAGCTTTTGGGGCTGATTTTCATACGGTAGAAACAGTTGCTCACGCTACAGCGGCGCGAAAATATGTTCCTGATCTCAGCTTTATTTTAGATATTGGCGGACAAGATATGAAAGCAATTACCGTTGCACATGACGTTGTTACTAATATTATACTTAACGAAGCTTGTTCGTCCGGTTGTGGTTCGTTTTTAGAAAATTTTGCAAGCAATTTAAATATTCCAGTGGAAAAGATTGCCGAACATGCATTTAATACTGAAAATCCCGCGGAATTAGGAAGCAGATGCACAGTATTTATGAACAGTACCATTATTACTGAGCAAAAAAATGGTAAAAAAGCAGACGATATTGTTGCCGGGTTATGCCGCTCTATTATTGAAAATGTGTTCACTAAAGTTATACGAAATGCTAATATTTCAAATCTCGGCGAAAAAATTGTTGTTCAAGGCGGCACGTTTAAAAATAATGCGGTACTTCGTGCATTGGAACAGTATTTAGAAAAAGAAGTGGTACGAGCGCCGTATCCGGGAGAAATGGGGGCGATAGGTATTGCTCTTTTAACGAAAAGATATGTTCAAGACTATGGATTTAAAAAAAATAATGTAACAAGTTTTATTGGTTTTGATCAGGTTGAACAGTTTGATTGGACTCAACAAACGAATTTAAAATGTACGTTTTGCGCCAATAATTGCAGCCGCACCCTTATTACGTTTTCAAACGGTGTACCATGGATTACGGGTAATCGCTGTGAACGTGGAGAATATCTTGGTACGCTTGACGACCCGGTTGTCAGCGAAAAAATAAAAAATATTAATGCTGAAATAGAATCTGTTCCTGATATGATTAAAGTACGGGAAAAATTATTATTTAAAGATTATCCTTTTACGCTCGTAGATACAGTAAAAAATTGTACCATAGGATTACCTCGCGCCCTTGATTTTTGGCGGACTATGCCATTTTTTACCACATTTTTTCATGCATTAGGGTTTAAAACAAAGATTTCACGTCCAAGTACTAAGAAACTGTTTGAAAAAGGTTTGCAATCAGTTGCTTCGGATACTGTTTGTTTTCCTGCAAAATTGGTACACGGACATATTCATGATCTGATTGAAAGCCACGTTGATCGGGTTTTTATGCCGCTTTTTGGGCATTTGCCATCGGAAAATCTCGAACCGCTGAGTAATTTTACATGTCCGGTGCTTAAAGGTTATCCGCTCGTAGTCAAATATTCTGACGATCCTGAACGAAAATGGAATATATCGTTCGATACACCGTTATTTCACTGGTTTAAAGAAAGCGACCGTGATTTTCAATTGTGCCGATACATCCATGAAACCTTTGATATTCCGGAATCTATTACTAAAAAAGCTATTGAGCAAGGCGTTCAAGCTCTTGAATCATTTAATGCTGCATTAGTGAACCATGGTGAAGAAATTATTGCTGAAATTGAGAAAAAAGAAAGTTTTGCGGTGGTGCTTACGGGAAGGCACTATCAATTTGATGAATTAGTAAATCATAATTTGTCGCGATATTTTACCAATGTAGGAATACCGGTTTTAACCGTTGATTCTTTACCGGGTATACAGGACGTAGACTTATCAAAAACGATGCTTGATATTACAAATAATAATCACGCGCGTCTCCTTGCCGGAGCAATAATTGCTGCAGAAAATCCTGCTCTTGAGTATGTACAAATTTACAGCTTCGGTTGTGGGCATGATGCGTTATATGCAGACGAAGTTACCCGTATTATGGATGAAATTTCCGGAAAATCTCCGCTGGTACTTAAATTAGACGAAAGTGATGTTGCCGGTCCGCTCCGTATCCGCATCCGCTCTTTTATTGAAACAGTACAAGAACGCCGGAAAAAAGAATTTAATGAAATTCATAGCTTATCAGAGCCTTACAGTGTAAAATTTTCAAAAAAACATCGAAAAACAAAAACTATTTTAGTACCAAATGTGAGTAGAGCTTTTTGCAAAATTATAACCGCTGCGATTCGCTGGCATGGACTCAAAGCCGACCCATTACCGCTTGGCGGGAAAGAAGCTATGGCACTTGGTAAAAAGTATGTACATAATGACAGTTGTTTTCCCGCACAAATGATCATTGGTGAAGCACTTGCTGCGCTTAAAAGCGGACTGTATGACCCGGATCAAGTGGCAGTCGGCACCGGAAAGACCTTATGTGATTGTCGTTTAACGAATTATATGGTTTTGACTCGCCGTGCGCTTGATGAAGCTGGCTTTCCGAATGTTCCTATTATTTCAACTGATTTTACTGATTTAAAAAATTTGCACCCCGGATTTAAATTTACTCAAATGACCTACGCCCGTGCCTTTTGGTGCCTCGTTATGGTAGATATTTTAGATAATTTACGGCGCAAAATCCGTCCTTATGAAATAAAAAAAGGAGAAACAAACCAGATTTTTGAAGAATCTGTTGATGCAATTTCAGATGCACTATGGCAAAAAGGAATGTTTTTCGCCTTTGTTGCATATACAAAAGCTGTTGACAGCATGTGTTTAATACAATATAACCGGACAAATCCAAAACCATTGGTATTCATTACCGGAGAATATTTATTAACATTTCATCCGGGTTCAAATTATAATATTGAAGAATATCTTGAAAAAAATAATATGGAAGTTGAATTACCGCGTATGTACGATGTATACCGTAATTTAATGCTTTTTCACACAGTATCAGAAATAAAAGATTTTCATGTGCGCCACTCCATTGGAGACACATTATATGCATTTGGCGGAGATAAATATTCTGATATTTCTATTATCACCATGGAATTTATTGCAAAAAAACATCCGCTTTTTGAACCAAGCATGCGTCTTCCTGAAATGGCAAAATTGAGTGATCATATTATTCACCATTCAATTCAATCGGGAGAAGGATTTTTGATGGCGGGGGATATTTTGCACCGTGCGGCAAACGGGGTGCGCTCGTTTGTTATTTTGCAGCCGTGGGGTTGTCTGCCTAATCATGTGTGCGGTCGAGGTATTATTAAACGAATAAAAGAAGAATATCCGGATATTCAAATATTACCGCTTGATTATGATCCTGATACCAGTTTTGCTAATATTGAAAATAGGTTACAAATGCTTATTATGAACGCAAAAAATTATAGACAAAGTACTGTGAGTAAAATAAAAGCGCATGGAACAGTTTAGTATCCAACAGATAATTTTTATGTTTTTTTTCTTAAGTTGTACCGGTTGGCTTCTTGAAACAGTTCAGGAATCTCTCGTACGGCATCAATTTATAAATAAAGGTTTTTTTAGAGGTCCCTATGTTCCCGTCCACGGAATCGGGGGGATTTTTATATATTTTTTAACTTTTTCATTGAAATCTTATCCGGTTCTCGTATGTTTCGTAGGAATTGCCATAGGTACTGTTGTTGAATATCTTACCTCGATATTTTTAGAAAAATGCTTTAAGGTAAAATGTTGGGATTATACCACATATCCGCATACAAAATGGTGTCATTTTCAAGGAAGGATATGTTTAACAATATCGCTTTTTTTTGGAATTATAACACTTTTTATCGTATATTTTTATTGGGATTTTGCACTCACTGTTGCCGATTTTTTGGGGAATTATATATGGGTAGTGGATGGTATTTTCATGACCCTTTTTTTTACCGACGGTATTTTCTCCTGTACTAGCATTATTAAAGCTAAAAAAAAGAACATACAAATAAAAAGCTGGGCTGTTTTTTCAGATTCACCGGAGGTACCATGAAAAACAGAGCATTATTTAATGAATATTCAAAAGATATATTAAACAGTAGTATTTTTGCACAATGTAAAACTATATATTCTCACGGTTCGATAAGTATTTATGATCACAGCCTTGCTGTTGCTGAACTAAGTTTTTCAATGGTTGAACAGAGCCGTACTGTAGACAAAAAATGTGTTGTAAGAGCAGCGCTTTTACACGATTTTTTCTTATATGAATGGCATATTCCCGGTATACGGTATCTAGTTCATGGGTGGGCGCACCCTGCTATAGCTGCAAAAAAGGCACGTGAATTTTTCGCAGTAAGTGATAAAGAATATCTTTGTATAAAAACGCACATGTGGCCGTGGACATTATTTCATCTGCCGCGCAGCCGTGAAGCGTGGATTATTTCTCTTGCCGATAAAATTGTCGCCTTCAAAGAAACTGTCTTATATAGGGGAAAAAGACGCACATTGCAAGATATAGCCTCATTGAGATGAAATCCCCTGTGGAATCGAAACCGGTTGCTCATTGAAGCGGGTACTTCGCCTAACTAGAACGGGAATGGGGACAGATCTCTTGGGGACAGACCCCGATATCCGCCGCTCTCCACGTTTGTTTTCGGTTCTATAAAAGCCGACTTCCCCTCTTAGAGACCCGACTTCCTCTCTTAGAGACCAGATTTCCCCTCTTAGAGACCAGATTTCCCCTCTTAGAGACCAGATTTCCCCTCTTAGAGACCCGACTTCCCCTCTTAAAGACCCGATAATTCACTTCAGAACCGAATTCATTCACCTCGGAACCGAACTAGTTCACCTCCGAACTAAACTCATTGACCTCTGAACAGAACTCATTGACTTCGGAACTAAATTCATTCACTTCCGAACTGAATTCATTGACCTCTGACGGGGACAGACCTCTTGGAGATAGACCTCTTGTCGTTTTTAAAAACAGTCGTTTGATTCTTTCATTGAAGCGAAAGGAACAGACCCCAAGTTCTGATTGGTTTTTACAGCACAGACAGATTTTTGACAACGGGGACAGACCTCTGAATCAAACAGACAGATTCCTGACAATGGGAACAGACCTTTATGGAACGGGTACCGGTTACTCATTGGAACCGGAACTAGTTACTCATTGGAACCGGAACCGGTTACTCATTGGAACCGGAACCGGTTACTCATTGGAACCGGAACCGGTTACTCATTGAAGCGGGTACCGGTTACTCATTGAAGCGGATACCGGTTGCTCATTGGAACCGAAACCGGTTACTCATTGGAACCGAAACTAGTGTGGGGACAGACCTCAAGGGGCAGACCCCAAATCAAACGGGGACAGACCTCTGGGGACAGACCTCTATGAAGAAACCTTAAAGCGGGAAACCTCCTGCATCAGGGTATCTATCTGCCGCTTCGTCTCTCCGCTTATCTCGGTAACCCGATAAACAGCTCCGTTGATCTCCTCTGCTCCTACCGCCATCTCTTCCATCCCGTCCCCTATCTCTTCCGTTATCTGTTCCAGTCCTCTACTTACCTCAAATACACTATGGCTTGCCGTCCGCATGGCGTTTGCACCTTGCTGTACCGTAGCAGATAGCTCATACAACCGGTTTATGGATTCGAGAATTTGGGTGCTTCCTTTCCGTTGTTCTTCCATGGCGGTGCGGACACTGCTTTCCTGTTCCGTTACTGTGCGCACGCCTTCCCCTATTACGGTGAATCCCTGCAATACTATATCTGTTGAACTCATAATCTTCTCTATCGAAGCTTTTATGTTTTTTAACACACCACTGATCGTTTTTGATTGCTCGCCTGAAGATTCTGCGAGTTTTCGGATCTCATCTGCAACGACGGCAAAACCTTTTCCACTTTCCCCTGCGTGGGCTGCTTCAATGGCAGCATTCATAGACAGTAAATTCGTTTGGCTCGCAATACTTTCCATAACGGCGTTTATCTCCAAGAGACCTGCCGATTCTCGGGCAATCGTTTGAATATCAGCCGATACTGTTTCCAAGCCGGTGCGTCCTTTTTCCGACGACTCCGCAAGCCTGACGACATTCTCACTGTTCTTTATTAAGGTCTGTGTCACACTGTTGATATTTGCCAACATTTGTTCTACTGCTGAAGAAGACTGGCTTACACAATCACTTTGTTCGTGAATCTGAGCATTTAAACTGTCGATCCCTTCTACAACGTCGTTCATAATTGAACCTGCTTCTTTGACATTTTTCCGTTGATTGCCGACTTGTGTTTTGATATTTTGGATCGTTGCAGTGATCTCAGTGATAGAGCCGGCGGTTTGAGTCATATTTGAGGCAAGCGCAGCACCGGTATGAGAAAGTCCGTCTGCTTCATTTTTGATAGCACGTACGAGTTTTTTTATTTTAGTTATCGTAAGATTGAAATAATGAGCAAGATCACCGATTTCGTCTCGTGTGATAAGCGTGATGGTTTTAGTCAGATCGCCTTCGCCTTCAGAAATGTTTTTAAGCAGCGAGGAGAGGGTAGTTATGGGGCGGCTGACAGACGAAGCGATAATAAGAATAATTCCGCCGGATATAAGTAAAACGGTGAGAACGCCAATGATAATACTCACATAAAGCATACGATAGACCGGAGCCATAATCGTGTTCCTTGAGACGCCAACGACCAAAGTCCAGGGATTAGGATATTGACCGATAGTAAAAGGAACAGCATAGTACTGCATAATCCCCCTCTCAGCGGAAGGTACAGAAAAAGCAATAGACTTCCCGGTGGTAACAGCATCGAAAATAGAATCAAGAGAAGAACCAAAGGTATCGACTTCAGATTCCCGCATATTTTTTCCGAGGCGGTCTGGGTCGGTATGAGCGGAGACGATACCGCCGCTACTGAAAACAAGTGCGGAGCCATCGCCGAATGGTTTAATTGTCTCGGCAATGGCTTGTATTCTGGATAATTCAAACACTATGCCGGTAACTCCCACCAGCTTGCCGTTATCTTTTACCGGAATACAAATATTTACTACTAACGTGCTGTTATACAACATGTGGCCTTCCAGTGTAGCCAGCGCAGGCTCAAATACAAACTCTTCTCCGCCGGTTACCTGCATAACTGCCTCCCAGGGAAACCCTGTGATAGGCAGCAAAACCGGTCCGTCAGATCCATGATTCCAGCTTGGTATATACTGTCCCGTTTCATCGGTTCCAGGAGTATTGGCATAGTCCGCGTCCATATTGTCCAGAGCATTCGGCGCCCAGTTCGCATACACACCGTCTGCTTCGGGGTGCGCGGTAAACGTCTGTTTCAACATAAAATTGAATTGATCCCGCCGCTCGTCCGCAGGAATATCCTTATACCCTTCCATTATATGAGCGACGGCCCGTGCGGTATCAACGTATATTCCGAACCAGCTCTTTATTTCTTCTATACCCTTTTCCGCAAGAATTTCCGCCTGCTCTTCGGCAAGTCTGCTGATTTCTCTGCGCGCTAAGGTAACAGTAACCCCAGCAAGAATAACAATACCGATTATGTTGAAGATACTGATGAGACTAACAAGCTTAACCCCGATTTTCATACGCTTCTCCCTTCCTTTTCAACCTATTGCCATACTAATAGATAAAAGGAAGGTTGTCTATTTCTGACCTCTGATAGGTCTCTGGGAACAATCCCTTCTGTCCCCATGAGGTCTGTCCCCGTTGTCGGGAATCTGTTCTGATTCAGAGGTCTGTCTTTTTTTTAATCAAAAATGGGAAACTTTTCTATCGTAATATAAAACCCTCATGTTGTAATATAAAACGCTCATGTTGTAATATAAAACCTTCATGTTGTAATATAAAACCTTCATGTTGTAATATAAAACTCTCATGTTGTAATATAAAACGCTCATGTTGTAATATAAAACGCTCATGTTGTAATATAAAACGCTCATGTTGTAATATAAAACTCTCATGTTGTAATATAAAACTCTCATGTTGTAATATAAAACTCTCATGTTGTAATATAAAACTCTCATGTTGTAATATAAAACTCTCATGTTGTAAT
>JAISSB010000011.1 GCA_031273325.1 Treponema sp.
GAATGTCCGAAGACCTTTCGGGAATGTCCGAAGACCTTTCGGGAATGTCCGAAGACCCTTCGGGAATGTCCGAAGACCTTTCGGGAATGTCCGAAGACCTTTCGGGAATGTCCGAAGACTTTTCGGGAATGTCCGAAGACTTTTCGGGAATTGAGGGACAGTCCTCTAGCTGAGGGGACAATTCTCCGCTTCTGTGAAGATCTTATCAAGTAAATCTGAGAATGTTGTTAAGATATGAACAACATTGTGAAGATAATGATATAAACCGCCAAATATCCATTCTTTCGCGTGGGTCACCAATCCTGCTTTCACCGGATTCTGGGTAGATTTGATCACTGGTCTCTTAGACAAAAGGATTAGGGTCTGTCCCCGATTCTTGAGAGCTGTCCCCTTAAGCTCTTAAGTCGAAAAGTCTGCGGTGAAGATCTGAGCAAGTAAATCTGAGAATGTTGTTAAGATATCAACAACATTGTGAAGATAATGATATAAACTGCCAAATATCCATTCTTTCGCGTGGGTCACCAATCCTGCTTTCACCGGATTCTGATTAATATACTGGAATACTCTCAGAAAATCTTCTCTCCTCTCTATCACTCGTACATGAAATCTATCTTCCCACAAGTGTCCTTTCACTCCATGCAACTGATTCCACCGAATTGCAAAAACCATCTTTATCCACTTCATAATCAGGGAAAGACTAAGGTCTTTTTCCGGTGTTATAAGAAAATGGATACGGTTATCCATAATACAGAAATTCCACAGCTTGAACGCATATTTTTGATGCGTTTCAGCGATAGTCTGTATAAAAAGGGTTTTTATGTCTGGACTTTGGAGTTCCATTAACCGTCTATTTATTTCTGAGGTGACATGATAGGTATCTTCTCTGTTCTTGCGTGCCATACTAAGTAACGAAGTGTATAGCTGATTCTGATTCAGAGGTCTGTCCCTATTCTGGACATTTTGTACTATTATGTATATCATGTACAGTTATGAAGAGATATGTTTTTATTTTTGTAATTTTTATATTCGGACTAAGCGTATATGCGCAAACATTCACCGCATATCGGCGGCAGGAAAAGATCCCGTTATTTCCAGAGCGTAAAACAAGCCCTACGTTGGATATTTCGTTAAATTTAATACGTATTTCTGGAAATACGGCGATACAAAACACTGTTAATGCCGTTTTATATAATAGAAACAGTGTTGAAGCGTACGTACATGCTCTTATTAACGCGCGGAAAAAAAATTATGAAGAATCAGCAGTGTTCTATGATGACGATTTTTCTGATTCGGCAAATTGGAATTATTCTCAAACTATTGAAGCTTCAAACTTTCCGAAAATAATACAAATAAAGAATAGTTTTTCGGAATATACCGGTGGCGCCCACGAGAATTACGGTGTGCAGCATGTCGTTATTAATAAGCAAAATGCAAAACAATTGCTTATCACCGATATTATTAATGACAGTAATACCATGAAAAAACTTATTACAACGGCTCTTGTTTCCAACAAAAATATTACGTTATTCTCTACGGATATTGAAATTCCTCATAATTTTTTATTCACGAATGACGGTATTAAATTCCAATGGAATCCGTATGACATTGCGCCGTATTCACAAGGAATCGTTGAGATTGTTATCCCGTATACTGCTATTCAAAAAATTTTAACAACACAGGGAAGAACAATAATCGCCGATTTTGAAAAACGGTAAATTAAAAAGGACGGCAGTAGGTTCGTTGGCGAGTAATCCATGTTTCAACGCTGATAAGAATAAGTATTACTGTCGGTACCAGCACACGTACAAGCGGTTCCGGTACTGAAATACCGGGAATATGTGAAGAAATAAAGCTTAATTGGCTAATAACCGTATATAATCCGTTGAGCATATACCCGACCGGCGCTACCGGAACTGCAAGAAACAGAAAAGAAAGCAACATAAAAACCGTAGTAATCGGTACAATAATGAGTCCGCTGAGTATTCCAAAAGGACGTAGTATTCCAAAAACCGCATTGACAGTTGCACTCGTTGCAATAAATGCGCTCAAAGAAGCAGCAAGCGGTTGAGCCGCTATATCAGGAATATAGCCTCGTATAAGGGCATAGATCGATGGACTTAAAAAAAGAATTCCAGCAATAGCAAGATATGATAGCATAAACGCAACACTTAACCCCGATTCAGGCTGTACGATAATCTGTATAATAAAACTTAAAGAAAGTATTAACAGCGGCTTTTTCGGCAGAGCGCCGAGGACGGCAAAAGTTCCAATCAAATACATACTAGTTGCACGCACAAGCGACGGTTGAGCGCCTACAAGAACGGTGTACCCAAGAATACACAAAGCACATACAAGAGAAGACAGATTGAGTCCAAGCGGCTTTTTGAGTATATACGCGAGAACAGCAGCGATTATAGCTACATGCATTCCGGAAAGTGCGAGTACGTGGGAACAGCCGGCGTCTTGATAGTATCGAGCAAGCGACGGGTTAAGCGTATCCTTGAAGCCGAGAATAAGTGCAAGGGACAGTCCACCGTATGCGCTATGAGCAAAACGGTTGATGATTCTGCTGCGAATTGCTGTCCGCCATTGCTCGAATGGCGGGGCGGCTCGATATATGTGTACCGAACGTACCGAAAACACCGGTGCTTCACGGGAAGTTTCATACGTTCCTTCAACAAAAACTGTTGCTTTCCGACCAAATTCTCTGAGCCGCTGCAACGATTCTTTAGGGAAAAAAACAGTAACAGTACCGCGTGCCGACGTATACACTCCGCCATTGCTTAAAACTTTGTGCATAGCTATACGCCCAATTCCTCCTCCGCTTCCGAAGAATCGGGGATCGTCACGTACTATTCCCAGTATTCCTTTAATCCGTTGAGTTTCCACACCAAACTGTAATGGCTTTTGTGCATTAACATGAGCATAGATACCAATCACTGCACCAACCAATAATGCGCTTAATAACCGTGCAAAACTGCGCCAAAAACGCTCTTTTGTTAGATATACCGCGGCACGGACAAAACAAAGGAACACGACACCTGCCGCCACAAAAAACCAAATATTCCAAATATTCCAAAAGCCGCCGTAATAGCCGAACACAGTTCCGCAGGCAGCCCATACCACCGGACTTCTCTTAACTATATCCATATATATATATTAATGGTCTTTTTACCGTTCTGATTCACAACGCGTACAACAGTGAGGTCTGTTCCCAGATCATCGTATGAGGTTTTTTACTACCCATTCATGGGATATTTTCCTACATTTTAAGTACTGCTAGTAGTACCAAACAACCGAAATTCTCGATAAACACATTAAAAAATATGCAGAAGAGGAGTTAAGTATGGCTAATGATTTTAATATTCTAATCGTTGATGATGACAGTTTTGAAATACAAATACTCGTAGAAATGTTAAAATATGATTATTCGTTAATGGTTGCTAAATGTGGAAAAGCGGCAATACACATGGCTATAAAATATATTCCAGATCTTATTTTGTTAGATGTTTTAATGCCGGATATGTCTGGATTTGATGTTATTACTGATTTAAAGAATAGAGAAGAAACAAAAAATATTCCGGTAATATTTATTACCAGTTCAACCGGCACGTCTGAAGAAGAAAAAGGCTTAAGACTTGGTGCTGTTGATTATATTACAAAACCTTTCAGTAATACGGTAGTACGCGCACGAATAAGTATCCATGTGCGCATTATTAACCAAATACGTATTACAGAACAAATTGGTATGATAGATCCGTTGACAAAATTACCGAATAGGCGTGCATTTGACATCCGTATTCATGACGAATGGCACCGTGCTATACGGCAAAAATCGCCAATCGGTTTGATATTCGCAGATATCGATCATTTTAAAATGTATAATGACACGTACGGGCATCTTCAAGGCGATAAAGTAATAACATTTGTCGCACAATCTATCGTTTCTGCTATTCACCGTTCGTCGGATATGGCGTCGCGTTTCGGCGGAGAAGAATTTGTCGTACTGCTTATCAATACCGATCTCGAAGGAGCCTGTATTGTTGCAGAAAATATACGAAAAACGGTTGAATGCGGAACGATTATTTTTTCTGAAGACGGCAGTCCGACTTCTGTAACAATAAGTAGCGGCTGTGTCAGTACTATTCCAACGGCTGATGGAGAAATGAGAGCATTTATTGAAAAAGCAGATCAAAATATGTACGCTGCAAAAAAGAATGGGCGTAACAGAGTAGAATGTAGCATTTGACGTACCGTTCAAAGAAGCAGTATCCTAGAAAGCAAGGGTATTTCTATTCACATCACTGCATTAAAAATCGGAACATGGTCATTTTACCGCGAAGCATTAAGCATCGCTATCCCTGTTATGCTGCAACAGCTCATTATGAGCATGGTTTCTCTCATTGATAATTTTATGGTTTCCGGACTCGGCGATATCAGCATGGGTGCGGTCAACGTAGCTAATCAAGTTAATTTTATTTACATTGTCATTATTAATACGACCTGCGGTGCCGGCGGTATTTACCTTTCACAGTTTCGCGGAGCCGGTAACACCGAAGGTATGCAGCATGCATTCCGCTTTAAAGTACTTTTTGCACTCAGCATTTCAGCTATCTTTTTTGTACTTTGTTGGACTGTGCCGGAATCAATGATTGCAATGATGACTCCCGGAAATACCGATCAAGCAGAGATTATTCGCATTGGTTCCCGGTATCTTCGCTTTACCTCTTTTACCCTCGTTCCCATTGCGCTCTCTTCGGCAATTGGTTCTTCGTTCCGTGAAATCGGAAAACCAACGGTGCCGCTTATTATTTCTGCATGTGCAACGGTGATCAATACTGTCGGCAACTGGTTTCTGATCTATGGGAATCTCGGTGCGCCGCGCCTTGAAGTCTCCGGTGCTGCGCTTGCAACCTTAATCGCCCGTTTCTGTGAACTGACGGTATTTCTTGTATTCGTTAATACGCGGAAAACGTCTTTTTTTGTATCGCTTACCAAGCTTTTTCATATCGATAAACGGCTGATTCTAGATATTTTAAGACGGTCATTGATGATGTTTGCTTCAGAAATGTCTTGGATTAGTTCCGAGACGATTATGAATGCGCTGCTCAATGGACGGGGAGGAGCGGAAACAGTTGCAGGTATGGCCGCTGGATGGACAATTGCAAATATTTTCTTTTTGGTATTCAGTGGGATATGGACTGCTTCGACCGTCATTATTGGCTCAAGCTTGGGCGCAGGGAAGTTAGACGAAGCGCGCACTCAAGGCATGTGGATTTTATCGGGAGCAGTCATTGCCGGCATTATCGTTGCAATAGTAGGCGCCGGTGCTTCACGCCTATTAATCCCCATTGTTTTTTCCAATCTAACTGCTTCAGCTCAAACAATTAGCCTTGGTATTATCTTTGTCATTTTAATCTATTTACCGTTATGGGCGCTCTTAAATGCTCAGTTTGCCGTTTCCCGTGCCGGGGGCGATACTGCAATGGGAATGTATGCAGACGTTTCGGTCAATACGCTTTTATTTGTGCCGGGTGCTTTTTTATTGGCATTTAACACTGCCTTAGGACCGGTGCCTTTGTTTGCCGTACTGAAACTCACTGACATCATTAAATACTTCGTTGCCCGCCATTTTTTCAAAAAAGAGCGCTGGGTACGAAATCTCACCGTATCACCGGTAGAGCTTGCTAAAACTTAAAAAGAATTTTTAATTAAGGTCTGTCCCCGTTTATTCGGGAATAGTCTCTGTTCAATCGAGGTCTGTCCCCCTTTAGTCAGGAATTATCCTCATTCAATCGAGGTCTGTCCCCTTCAGTTGGGAACTATCTCCGTTTAGTCAGAAATCATCCCCCTTCAGTCAGGAACTATCCCCATTCAATCGGGGTCTGTCCCCGTTCGATCGAGAGTTGTCTCTTTTTAGTCAGGGTCTGTCCCCCTATCTCCCTTTGATAAAAGCCCTATAGCCTGAAGATTTTGGGTTATAGCCCGAAGGTTGAGTGCTATAGCCCAAAAGTCAAGTGCTGTAACCAGAAGGTCAAGTGCTATAGCCAGAAGATTTGGGGCTATAGCCTGAGAGTATGGGGCTATAGCCTGAAGGTTGAGTGCTGTAGCCTGAGAGTTTGGGGCTATAGCCTGAAGGTTGAGTGCTGTAGCCTGAGAGTCTGGGGCTATACTCTGAAGATTAGGGGCTATAGCATAAAAGAGAGCGGGCTATCACTCGTACCCGGCGCGGGCAATCGGCATACGCCGTCCCATACCAAACGCGCGTTTTGATACCTTAAGAACAGGAGGGGCTTGGCGGCGCTTGAATTCGGCACGGGCTACTGTCCTGATAATATCGCGCACAACCGCATGGTCGTAGCCCTGCGCCGCTATCTCGTCTGTCGACAGATTGTCGAACAGGTAATATTTGAGAATGGCATCCAGCACATGATAGGGCGGAAGGCTGTCCTGATCGCGTTGGTTTGGGCGCAATTCGGCGGACGGCGCTTTTGTTAAGATCGCTTCGGGAATAACGGGAGAACGCTTGTTAATCCGCCGGCAGAGTGCAAATACATCGGTTTTAAACAGGTCCCCAATGGGGGCGAGCGCTCCGCACATGTCGCCGTATATCGTGCAATAGCCCATGGCTAATTCACTTTTGTTGCCGGTCGCAAGCAACATCGAATTGAACTTATTCGCATACGCCATGAGTATTAAACCCCTTATCCGCGCTTGTATATTTTCTTCTGCGCTATCAAACGGGCGGTTTTCGAAGAGCGGCGCTACTGTTGCGAGAACCGCATCGAACACCGGCTCTATAGCCACAGTTTCATAGTGACACTTCAAATTAAGTGCCAGCTCACGGGCATCATCTTTTGACCCCTGAGACGAGAACCGCGACGGCATACTAAAGCACTGCACATGGTCCGCGCCGATTGCGCGGACAGCAAGGTAGGCAACAAGCGCAGAATCAATCCCCCCTGAAAGCCCGATATGTGCATTTTTAAACCCGCACTTTGCCATGTAATCGCGGATTCCCATGATTAAAGCCTGCTCAATGCTGTCCAGCTCGTCAGGAATCGGATCGGGCGGAGCCGATGATTCTCCGCTTTGACTGTCTATCACGAATAAAGCTTCGTCAAAGGCAGCGCTTTGGAGCGGCGCACCGTCCGGCATCACGGCAAACGAACATCCGTCAAAAATAATAGAATCGTTTGCTCCCACCGTATTGAGATAAAGAACGGGAATATTTCCCCGCCGCGCAATTTTTTGTGCAAGCGCACGCCGAACAGTATGCTTCCCTGCAATGAACGGTGAGGCAGACGGAACACACAGCAGCGTAATTCCCTTATTTAACAGTGTTGTTACCGGATCGCAGCGGTAATGAGTGCCGGGAATACCGCTATCACGCCAGACGTCTTCGCATATTGCTATTCCGATCCGTTCTCCCCGCCACGCAAAAACGTGCCATTCACGGGCAGCTTCGAAGTTGCGCGCTTCGTCAAAGACATCATAGGTAGGGAGGAGTGTTTTTATCTGTTTAAATACGATCTGCCGATTCAGGATAATACCGTATTCGTTGACGAGAGATTTTCCGTCCGGATAAGGACTGCGGTTTACAAAGCCAACGCCGACTGCAATATCCGGCGGGAGTTGCTGTTGAAGCCTCCGGAGTGCTGCGCTATTTTGTTCGACGAACGAATCCTGATCGAGTAAATCCATGGGCGGATAACCGCAGAGAGCTAATTCAGGAAACAGTACGAGTTCGGCATGAGCAGCGAGCGCTTTCTGTACAAAAGCGGTAATAGCTTCACTGTTTGCTTTAAAATCCCCAACTGTTGCATTTATTTGAGCAAGTGCTATACGCATAACGCAGTATGCTAGTATAGATACCGGGAAGAATCAAGCTTAAGGCGGATACGGTGAGACATGGAAATATTTTGAAATATGGATAAACCTCCTTGGAATAAGGAGGTCAAAACATGAGATTCCAACAAGAGTTGGAATGAAGGCGGCAGATTACCACTTTACTGCTTGGAGATATTTTTCCCGCGTATCAATAACAACATCACACCAATGATCAAATTCCGGATCTTCATTTTGACATTCAGGGTGTGCAAGAATATAGGTGATAGTTTCTCTAATCCCTTGATCAAAGCGGATTTTAGATATAAAACCGGGTACTAACCGTTTGAGTTTTGCATTATCAAATACGACAGAGTTTGCTTTATCACCGATCAATCCGCCGAGAAAATTATAACTGCCGCATTGGCTTAAGAATTCACTGGCTATATGGATCGCTTTGAGTTCAATATTGAGAACTTTTGCGATAGATTCATAAATTTGGTTCCATGTGAGCGTCTCGTCGGCAGTGATCTGTACCGCTTCTCCCGCAGCATGAATATTTCCCATAAGTCCGACAAATGCAGTTGCAAAATCACTCGTATGAGTCATCGTCCATAAACTCGTTCCGTCTCCATGGATAATAACGGCTTTCCCTTCAATCATCCGTTTGATAACTTGCCAGCTTCCATTTTTCCCATGCACACCAAGGGGAACGCTCCGCTCATCGTAGGTGTGACTGGGGCGCACAATCGTGATAGGAAAGCCATACTGTCGATACACCTTCAGGAGAAACTCTTCACATGCAATTTTGTCACGCGCATATTCCCAATAGGGGTTTGCTAACGGCGTTGATTCGGTAATTAAATAGTTAGAAAGCGGCTTTTGATAGATAGAAGCGGAACTGATAAAAATATATTGTTTTGTTTTGTCGCGAAACAACCGCCAATCGCGTTCAACTTGATCGACATTAAAGGCAATAAAATCAGCAACGACGTCAAAGCTTAAACCGCTTACTTTATCGGCAACATCATCTTCGTCGTTAATATCGCAGATGATCTCTTCAACGGCGGCGCCAAGACTTTTATTCCGGTTACCGCGGTTCAGCAACGATAATTCCCAACCGTTTTCAATGACTTTTTTTGAAATCGCAGTACTAATAGTCCCGGTACCGCCGATAAATAAAACTTTCATACAGTATGTTCCTCCTTTGTAAAAAAATCTATCCTTGAACGTCCATAGTCTCGTGATTCTCTTAATATTAACGATCTGACTGTGAGTTGTTCTTCCCGCGGATGGTGCATAAGGAGCCGTGACGTTGTTCCCATAAGCTGCGACAGTGCAATCCGCTCGAGCAATTCTGCTTTAAAGCGATACTGAAACGGCGGATCACAAAAGATAAGAGCAAAGCTCTGCCGGGCGCGGTACACGTACTGCTCAACCGGCATAAAACGGCACCGAATACGTTGATCTGCAAGCGATACATTCTTGAGTAAGACCGACCGTTTAAGCGGATCTGCTTCCACAGCTTCAACGGGATATGCCCCGCGAGAAGCAGCTTCCAGTGCAAGAATACCGGAACCGCTGAACAGATCGAGAAAAGAACAGCCATGCAAGTCGCCTAAATGGGCGAACACTGATTCTCGCATACGATCCATTGCAGGACGGATCACACCGGGCGGAACAGAAACGAGACGCCCCTTTAAATCCCCTCCCGTTATTCTCATGAGCTTTTTTTCTCCCGCGGCTTTGGATCAAACGGTTTAAACAGTTCAGTAAATTCACTTGAACTTAAGGGGTGATCCATACTGCCGTTTTCATCGGGACTGTAATTCTGCTCGATAGTTCGTTGGCGATTGGCACTATTCACGCAAATGTTTCTCAGTGTTTCAGTCATTTCGGGTATCAGTGCGGCATCTTTTGAAAAAGTCTCACGGTTTTCAATAAGCAGTGTCGCTATGACGGATAATTCTTTGTCAATTTCAAAGAATTGATCCAACTGTTCATTACGGTCAATGAAGTTCGGATTGTGTATGAGCGGGTCTAATAAAGCTCCAAGGGTCTTATCAACAAAACGTAAATCTTCAACACTCTTTTCAAGAAACAGTTCCGGTGAACCTTCAAGAATACAAATATCGCGTACAAGATGAATCATCGCCGTTAAAATAAATAAGTTATCTTCATAATGTATACGTTTGTTCACTGTTAACCTATCGGTATTTTTCAGAGAAACTAAAACAGTAGCTTGTCACTTTTAATAGCTCATGCTATACTGGGCTTGTTTTTTGTAAGAAGCTACGGTACTCTTGGAGTTAATAAGGGAATTTCTTGTGAAACGCACTATCATAATGTTTGCAATTGCTCTCTCGTTGAGCTCTGTTGAAGCGGTTTTTGCTGAGGTAAGTTTAGTCATTCGTTACTTTGATAAGCGGATATATTATATCAACGGTCCAACCGAAGAACCTATTTATATTCAATTGACTCTCACAAACAACAGCCCAGAAGTTTTTCACTTTAGAATGGCGAATGAGCGTGCTTTTTCTGTTGATTTTGACGTATTAACGATGACGAATCGACCGCTTGAACAGTCACATCTGCTTATGCGGAAGCGAAACACATCGCAACCCGTTTTCTTTCGTGAAGTTGTTTTGGAACCCGGAGAATCTTTCTCATTCGTTGAAGATTTGCGCATGTATAGTGCGTTGAATCAAACCGGTTCTTTCATTGTTATTGCGCGTATGTATCCAGCACTGTTTCAAAATAACAGTAGCAGTACTTCATTAGTTTCAAACCGTCTTACGCTCAATCTTCGTGCTCCTTCACTGCTTGGACCTGACGGTGTTCCTATTGAGTTGGATGTTGAAACAGGGGCAATATTAGTCCGTGAAGCCTTGCCGCCGGACCAAGTTATTGATTATATGCTCCGCGCCCGGCAAAAAGAACAGTGGGAAAAGTTTTTCTTGTACCTTGATCTGGAAGCTATGATGACCCGAGACAGTACACGCCAACGACAGTGGCTCGCTGAATCTCAAGAAGGTCGTCAGCGGCTCCTTGCCCGTTACCGTGAATCGCTCAGAAGCAACACAATAGGCGAAGATATTGTCACGATACCTATGGATTTTGTGATCGAGCGTACGAATTATGGAGCAGTTGAAGGAACAGTTGTAGTATTAGAACGATTCAAAGTAGGAATGTATACAGAACGGAAACGGTATACATATTATTTGCGTCGGTATGACGGTATATGGGTTGTTACTGATTATCAAGTAGTACATTTAGGAACTGATTAAAAATTTTCAAAAGCTTACCGAGGTGCTTGACAGTACACAAAATTTTTGCTATGCTGATAGCATAGTTAAAGAAATGCCATCTTAGCTCAGCAGGTAGAGCACTTGACCTGTAATCATGAGGTCTCCGGTTCGATTCCGGGAGATGGCTTACTAGAGGGGAGATTCCCGAGCGGTCAAAGGGAGCAGACTGTAAATCTGTTGGCTCAGCCTTCCAAGGTTCGAATCCTTGTCTTCCCATAGGCTTTGCCGAAACGGTAAAGCCTTTTTTTTTGGAGTGTCCATGACAGCTTTTTATTCCGGTGGATTACGTTTCTCTTGTACCCGCTGTTCTGCCTGCTGTGGAGGAGAAAGTGGTTATGTGTTTCTATCGGCTTATGATCTTAAGCGTTTATGTGCTGTAACAGCATTGAATAGCGATACATTCTGTAGAGAATACTGTCGATGGATACCGTTTAGCACAACTGTTGAACGTCTTTCACTGAAAGAAAAAGCTAATTTTGATTGTATTTTTCTTGATAATACCGGTTGTTCTATTTATTCTGCACGTCCACAACAATGTAGAAGCTTCCCTTTTTGGATTTCAATACTTCAAACAGTTGAACAGTGGGAATCGATGGCTCATGATTGTCCAGGTATGAACTATGGAATATTATACAGTAACGAAGACATACAGCAGTGGATTGTTCAGCAACAAAATGAGCAGTTAATAACAAGGAATCGGTAGTGCGGATCGACTTTTGGGGCGTCCGAGGTTCATTGCCAGCTCCTTTGAAACCTTCTGATATTCAGAATAAAATTAAATTTGTTATACAACAGATACAAATGTCCGATCTAGAAAATGACGAATCAAAACGCCGTTTTTTAGAGCAGCTTCCTCCGTGGATTTTTGGAAGCGTAGGAGCAAACACATCCTGTGTAAGTATATATTTTCCGGAATACCCTAACGTACTCTTTGTGTTTGATGCAGGTTCAGGTATTAGAGAATTAGGGCTAACCATTAAGGTTCCACACTACCATTTGTTTCTTTCACACCTCCATTGGGATCATATTATGGGTTTTCCTTTTTTCGGTCCAGCATATAATCCCAATGTCACTATTGATATGTATTCTTTCAACAAAGATTTTGCATCTGTTTTAAGTATGCAGATGAAGCCACCGTATTTTCCAACCAGAATGGAAACGATGGGATCTCAGCAGCGGTTTCATATCTTAACTGAAGTCATTAAATTCGGACGGGTAACCGTTGATTATCGATATATCAATCACCCAAATGGAGCCTGTTCGTACCGAATAGATGACGGTAAACACTGCTGCTTATATATCACTGATATTGAAATTACAGCTGCCGCTTTTGTACGTGACGGAGAATCTGAAGCTTTTTATCAAAATATCGATCTTGCTATCATCGATTCTCAGTATACCCCTCTTGAAATGTTTAGTAAGGCAACCTGGGGACACAGTAGCTTTAATTTAGCTGTTGATTTTGCCGCTTATTGGTCTATCAAGCATATAGTGCTTTTTCACCATGACCCTACCTATGATGATCAAAAAATTTTTAATATTGTTCAAGCAGCCCGACGTTATCAAGAACTCCTTGAACGGAAAGATATTACGATACAACTTGCTATTGAAGGTACCAGTATTGACCTTTAAAATTTTTTATGTGTATCTCGTAATGTTCAGTTGTAGTGGTACTACGGAAAAAATTGAAACTACTCAGGTCTTTGAAGTTCAGAAGGGAGAAAGCGCCCAAGCAGTGGGGAAAAGACTCAAAGAAAACGGTTTAATTAAAAGTCAACTACTCTGGTATTTAATGTGCCGCTTCGATTCCACACCCATTAAAGCAGGAACATACCGTGTTCCTGTTGATGTAAGTCAACGTACCATTCATACGATACTTACAAAAGTACAACAAACAAAAGTCACTATTCCTGAAGGCTCAACGCTCAATGCTATCGCACGATTACTTGCCAGTGTACAAATATGCACTGAAGAAGATTTCCTCAAAGCGACTCGCGATACGGATTTACTAGCACAGTACAGTATTCTTGGAACAAGTTTTGAAGGCTTTCTTTTTCCGGATACATACTTTTTTTCGGTACCTTGTGACGCTCAAACTGTTATTCACGCAATGGTAAATAATTTTATGGAACATTTTACTCAAAATATAAAGCCTCAAGAACGGTATGAAAAAGTAACTATAGCTTCGTTAGTTGAGCGCGAATATAAGATTCCGGAAGAAGCCCCGATAATAGCCGGAGTTTTTTACAATAGACTTGCTATCGGTATGCCGCTTCAAACAGATGCAACTATTGAATATATTATTACGGAAATCCAAGGAAAACCGCACCCAGAACGTATTTTATATAGCGATTTACAGATTGATAACCCATACAATACTTATCGGTACAAAGGATTGCCTCCTGGTCCGATTGGTGCGCCCGGTGATAGAGCGTTACAGGCTGCGCTACACCCTCAAACACATACCTACTTGTACTACCGACTTATTGATCCGCAAGCGGGGCGGCACCGTTTCTCGCGTACTTTTAATGAACATAGGGGAATTTCACCATGAATCGAATCACTCAAAACTGTATTCAAGCAGTTATTAACCGTCTTGATGCTGTTGAGATTGTGAATTCGTATCTTCATTTAGAAAGTAAAAATGGGCGTTTTGTCGGTCTCTGTCCGTTTCATAATGAAAAAACACCTTCATTTCACGTGAATCCCGATTTAAAACTGTACCATTGCTTTGGTTGTGGAAAAGGTGGCACGATTGTTAATTTTGTTATGGAAATGGAAAAATTGACTTTTCTTGAAGCCATAGAATTGCTTGCCGAGCGGTTTGGAGTAACGCTTGAGTATGAAGATTTAGGAAAAATAACTAAATCACATACAATTCAAGAATTGTATGAATTGTATAACCGGGTTGCGGGGAGTTTTCATTATTGGCTTGTTGAAAAATCCGAGGGGAAAAAAGCATTTACGTATATCCTGCAGCGAGGAATAACCAAAGAACTTATTAATTCTTTCAATCTTGGCTATGCTCCACAAGATCGGCATTGGCTTTTTCAATTTTTGGGTACAAAAGGATATTCACAAGAATTTCTAGCTTCATCAGGACTCTTTTCCAAAAAAGATCCTCAGATAAGTTTTTTTTCTCGCCGTATTATGTTTCCGATTACCGATGTCCAAGGGAGAGTTCAAGCATTTGGTGGAAGAATACTTGAAGAAGGAGAACCGAAATACCTTAATTCAGCGGATTCTACGTTCTATCAAAAAGGTCGTAATCTCTTTGGATTCAGTTATGCTCTGCCTCATATTCGTCATATAAAAAGTATGCTTATAGTTGAAGGGTATATGGACGTACTTGCTTTGCATCAAGCAGGGATATGTCATGCCGTTGGAACACTTGGGACAGCTTTAACAACTGGACACATTGCATTGATTCGCCGGTTTGTCGACCATGTGACCCTTTTTTTTGATAGTGACAATGCAGGACATCAAGCGACATATAAAGCAATCCTTCTCTGTCGCAGCAAGGGACTTTCGGTTTCAGTCGTTGTTCCTTCACAAACACAAAAAGATCCAGCAGAACTCTTGCAAAAAGAAGGAACGGATATCTTGACGAAAAAAGTTAAACATGCTATACTAGACGTTGATTATCTTGTGTCTTATGCTAAGACACTTTTTGAAAATGCTGGTTCAGAACAGAAAGTGCGCGCTGTTGCATTCATGACTCCATATTTGCACGCGTTAACGTCAGAAGTCTTACGAGAAACTACTATTGAGGTTATTGCTCATGCCTTTAATACAAGTGTTATGTCAGTAATACATGATTCTCGTTCCGAGATATCTCAAAAGACCAATATTCCTCAAAAGGAAGCAGTACATATTGATAGTGAGTTGATTTTATTAAGTGCAGTCGCAATCAATGAAGCATGGTACCAGAAATTTCGCTCTCAAATATCACTTCAGGATATTGAAAATCCGGACGCGAGAGAAATTTTCACTGCATTGGAAACATGTCTTGAACACGGTGAGCACGGTATTGACGCCATTCTTTCTCATATCTCATCAAAGTCGTTAAAAAATATTTTGATAAAACAGATTGACTCTGGGACATTTACTATTAATCCAGAGATGCTTATTTCAGACGGTATTAATACGCTGAAAAGAAAAAGAATCAAGAGAAAACATAAGGATTTAATTTCAAAAATGAATTCTTTTTGCCATGAAGAAATACCTCAAGCATTACTTGATGAACTGTATTACATCAATACAGAAATTAAACAATTGGAGTCAAAAAGGAGACTTTATGAGTGATATACTAACGAATCCCTCTGTTCTAAAATTGATTGAATACACAAAAGAAAAGCATATTATATTATATGAAGAATTACAAGATTTTTTACCAGAATTTATTAATGATCCAGAACGAATTGAACAAATATTAACATTACTTGAAGCAAATAATATACAGCTTATTGAAGAATATCTTTCACCTGACGACGAAAACGAAGTACGGAAAATACTTGAAGAAGAAAAAAAGAAACTTGTTAATACCGAAAAAGAAAGTTTTGTTGATGATCCAATTAAATTGTATCTACGAGAGATTGGCCATGAAAAATTACTGTCTGCTGATCAGGAAAAAGAGCTTTCAAAACAAATGGAAGACGGTGAAAATATTATAAAAAATGCAGTAAAGAAATCAGGAATGATCATTTCTGAGTTTCATCGTATTGCCCAAAAAGTATTTTCTAAACGGGATTTACGGGAACTTAATTTAAGCAAAAAAGAAATGACCGAATATATCACTGAACGAAGGAGGCTTAGTCAATATTACAGAGAAACAATTCACGGTATCTTGGGAGATATGAAAATATACCTTGAATTGAAGAAAAAAATTATGGCAAGTGGTGCAAGTATTTTTGAAGATAAAGAACTCAATATATTGCGGGCGCATATTTTTTCTGTGATTGAAGGGGCAGAAATTCATCCTGAAGAAATTAATGCATTTTCGGAAAAATTTCTACAAGCTTCAAAAAAGATCCGCTTGCATAAACGGGAACAGGAACGGATACAAAAACATCTTCAAGTTAGTTCATTACGTGAATTGAGGTCGCTTGGTCGCGGTTTAACAATTAAAGAGGAACGCGAGAGTATTGAGGAACGTCTTAGTATTTCTTCTGACGAAATTAAGGAAAAAATTAGAGAAATTCAGGTAACAGAAAAGAAATTACGGTCTATTGAGTCAGAATTTGAGGATACTACTGAGAATATTAAATCTACAGCTAAAGAAATAAGTCGGGGACGTTCTATGATGAAAACGGCGCGTGATCGTCTTATTCGGGCAAATTTGCGACTTGTTGTATCAATAGCAAAAAAATATACGAATCGCGGATTACATTTTTTTGATTTAGTTCAAGAAGGAAATATCGGGCTTATCAAAGCGGTGGAAAAATTTGAATATCAAAAAGGTTTTAAATTTTCTACCTATGCAACATGGTGGATTCGTCAAGCAATTACACGGTCTATTTCGGATCAAGCACGTACCATTCGGATACCGGTACATATGATCGAACAAATTAATCGTATTTCACGAGAAACGCGGATTCTTATGCAAACACTTGGACGTGAACCAACGGACGAAGAAATTGCTAAACGTCTTGATTGGACGGTAATGAAAGTAAAACAGGTAAAAAATGTCTCCCGTGAACCAATTAGTTTGGAGTCCCCTGTTGGCGAAGAAGAAGATTCATTCTTTGGTGATTTTATTGAGGATCAACTGGCAGAAAATCCTGCGAATCTAACAACTTATACAATGCTTCAAGAGCAGCTTGCCGAAGTTCTTAATACATTACCACCACGAGAACAAGAAGTACTTAAAATGCGTTTTGGTCTTGAGGACGGTTATTCACTTACACTTGAAGAAGTTGGACTTTGTTTTAATGTTACGCGTGAACGTATCCGTCAGATCGAAGCGAAAGCTTTGCGTCGGCTGAGGCATCCAAAGCGGAGCAAAAAACTAAAAGATTACTTAGATCGGTGGTAGTTATGGCAATCAATGATACTTTTGATAAATTACGGTCGTTGCAAGAAATTTTGTCTA
Organism: Treponema sp.; assembly: GCA_031273325.1. Taxonomy (GTDB): domain Bacteria; phylum Spirochaetota; class Spirochaetia; order Treponematales; family Breznakiellaceae; genus BOBG01. Next base: position 17,227 of record JAISSB010000011.1, read on the forward strand.
AAAAAATTATTTTGGAATCTGAAATTCAAGAAATTCCCAAAATACTTGCAAATCAAGAAGATGTTTTAGTACATTACAAAAAAACATATCTTGATCAAAATAGAAGACATGTAGAGATACAAACAAAGGAAAAAGAATATCAAAATACTCTTCTTGACATTGAAAAAGCACGTGAAGAAGCTGAAAAAAAAGTAGAATTTCTTTCAACAACACGAGAACTAGAGGCTATAGAACGAGAAATTAAAACGCTGCAGGATAAAGAACAACGTTACCGGAAATTACTCCAAGATGAAGGGAGAAATTTAGTAGATATTTTAAGAGAAATGGGGCAGATGGATGCTATCATTAAACAGCAAGAAAATGATTTAAACAGTCGAAAAATTAGTATTGAACAAGATATTAACGAAAAAAAGCGTACTGTTGCTGAGTTAGTAGAGCAAGAGAAACAAATTACTCCGGACTTGGATCCAGAGACACTCTTTAAATTTGAGCGTATTATTAAAAATAAAGAAGGTAAAGGAATTGTTGCGCTTCGTGGCGGTGTATGCAACGGATGTCACATGGTTTTACCTATTCAGTTTGCTAATGACGTGCGCCAAGGGAAAGATATAGTTTTTTGTCCCTACTGTTCACGAATTCTTTTTTATGAAGAATCGGACCAAATGGAAGAGAATTTCTTTGATAATGACGATGCAGGGAGTCTTTCTGATCTTGACGATTTGGACGAAGAAGATGAAGAAGACGAAGAAGACATTAACATTGATTATGAGGATTAATCGTGTCTCCGTGGGAGAAAAACTATATATCACTTAAAAAACACTATCCTGCGCTTGCACAGAAATTAAGTGAACGGTGTTTTTCTCCTTCTGTTACCGTTCAAATGGAACAAACCCCTTCAGGAAACCCAACGCTTATCCTAAACGGTATCGCTGTTCATTCAAAACGGGATCCCGTACACGAAGCTTTACGAGTAGTAACTACTCTTGGAAAAGAAGGAGCAATTATTCTTCTGGGTTTTGGTCTTGGGTACGGGGCGGAAGTTTTAGCGCGTATATTTCCTGAACGTCCCCTGATTATCGTTGAACGCTATGAAGAATTACTGTACTATACCCTGCAAACGCGAGATATACATCAGTTTCTTGAGGGTCCACCGGTCATTTTTGTACTTGGTGGAGAAAGTGACGCAATAATTTGGGCCCTTCAAGCAGTACATCAATCAAAAAGTGATATTGTTAAAAATCCGGCACTTGTTCGCATAGACGAGCAATGGTATCAAGCAGTTGAACAACAAATTCTGACATGGTTTTCAAAAGAAGCTATTAATCGGGCAACGACAAAACGGTTTGGTGAACGCTGGGTTCGAAATCTTAGTCGGAATGTAACACTCATTCGAGATAAACCGGGCGTAAAACATCTGAGAGCTATTCTTAATAATACGTTCCCGACCTTAGTTGTTGCGGCGGGTCCGTCGCTGGATTCGCTCCGATCTTTACTGCCGGCGCTTGCTGAACGCTGTTTAATCGTTGCGGTTGATACTGCCTTTCGGTTTGTGCTAAGAGCGGGATTAACACCCGATTTTGTCGTTGTTGTAGATCCTCAATATTGGAATGCACGCCATTTAGATTACTGTTCTTCGTTGGAAAACAGTTCCCTCATAACTGAGTCTGCTGTGTACCCTTCGGTACTCAATAGACTGTGGCCGCATATATTCGTGCGTTCTTCGCTCTTTCCTTTAGGAGCTTTTTTAGAAAACCGTGTTGATCAAAAAGGAACGCTTGCAAGCGGCGGTTCTGTTGCAACAACTGCGTGGGATTTCGCGCGGCTTCTTGGATCGTCAGCTATCTACTGTGCGGGACTTGATTTAAGCTTTCCGCAGTTAAAAACACATTTCAGGGGAGCATTTTTTGAAGAGCGCGCGCATAATGGGTCAAACCGTTTTTTTCCTATTGAAACTGCGTCTGTACATACACTTTGCGACGGTTTTCCCTTTTTTGCTCCGTCTGTTGACGGTTCTTCAGTATTGACAGACAAACGATTGTCAATCTATGCAACATGGTTTGAACACCGTATCCGATTATTTCCTCAACCGCCGACATACCGTATTGGTTCGGAAGGGATTCGTATTCACGGCATGCACACGGTTCAAGTCGAGCACCTTTTAGCGTTACCACCGTGCCGTGACGCGCTCAAAACACTTTTACAGCGCACATTTGACACGGTTGAGCGTGATTTTAATGCTGAACAACCTATTCGAAATGCGCAGTATAGTGACGCATTACACAAGTTAATGAGCGGATTAAAAGAAATTACTCAAGCTTCTGCGCAGGCAACTCACAGTATAGAACAATTTCGCACCGGTTCCATGCTAAACCGTGAACAAATAGTAAAAAAACTTGATCGTACTGCTCAAATCATTAAGGAGAGTGCCGTAACAGACGTAGCTGGATTCCTTTTTCCGGATTCAGAGCCTGAATACACTGCAACCACTCCATTTGATCGGTATCTTGAATCATCGTACTATGTATACAGTAATCTTCACCGTACTGGTGACGCTATGATTGAATGTCTAAACTTTAATCACTTGACGCTTTCTCTCTTGTAGTCCACACTTTGACTGTGGTTGCATATATTATCAAACGGATATTGTTATCGGTTATGACTTTAATGCTCATCATTGCGTTAACGTTTATTCTTATGAATACTGTTCCCGGCGGTCCTTTTCTTGGTGAGAAAGCCATTTCTCCACGGGTTTTGGCAGAATTAGAAGCAAAATATGGTATGGATAAACCTTTACCCATACAACTCTTAAACTATTTTAGCGGGTTAATACGTGGGGATCTCGGCGTCTCGCTTAAAATGCAAAAGAACCGTCCTGTAGCTACGATTATTGGGGAAATGTTCCCAGTTTCTGCGCGCATTGGGAGTATTGCTCTCTTGTGGTCGATTATTGTTGGGGTGAGTCTTGGTTGTCTTGCCGCTGATAAACGCGGGCGTTGGCAGGATAGCGTATTGCAAGTTGTGAGTACGTTGGGTATTGCTTTTCCCAGTTTTGTCAATGCTACGGTACTTCTCGTGCTTTTTGCTGGTGGGGTATTGCATATTTTCCCAACAACCGGTATCGGGCGGGGTGCTATCAGTTACGTGTTGCCGTGTTTTACGCTTGGTCTTTCCCCTATGTGTTCCGTTACTCGGTACACTCGATCAGCAATGCTCGATGCTCTCAGCAAAGAATATGTTAAAACTGCTCGCGCGTATGGGTTTCCGTCTCAAAAAGTTATTTTTAAATATGCATTGCGGAATGCGTTGATTCCGGTCGTGACCTATCTTGGTCCACTGACTGCTTCAGTGTTAGTTGGAGGATTTGTTGTTGAAACGGTATTCAACATTCCGGGGCTTGGACGTTATCTCATTCAGAGTATTAGTAATAGAGATTATCCATTGATTATGGGAACAACTATTTTCTTTGCATCATTGGTTATTGCTATGAATTTCATCGTCGATATTCTGTACAAAATTATTGATCCCCGAATCCATCTCAGTGGTTCTGAGGAATGATCCTTAAACCCAATTATCTCTCTAGTAGAGACACACCGTGATGTGGATCGGATACCTGTAGAATTTAAAATAACTTAAAGACGAGAGGCTTATGTATAAAGGCAAGCCGTAACATTGTACAAGCTACAATGGGAGAGTTCTCCGCAAGTCCGGGAGAACCCTCCGCAAGTCACGGAGAGTCCTCCGCAAGTTCGGGAGAACCCTCCACAAGTTGTGGAGCAATCAACGGTTATTGCTCTTTATTCATTCAAGAGGAATGGAGACAGACCTCTGTAAGAAAGAACAAGGAGGGGATCGGGGACAGACCTCGATTAATCCACAGGATACCCCTGTGGATTTTCTTTCATAAAATGCTACTACACCTTAAACTTTGATACCTCAGTCCCTAATGCTGTAATCCGTTCCCGATTGTCCGTGCTTATCCCCGCTACCTGTTCCATCGAACTATTGATCTGTTCCGCTCCTGTCGCTATCTCATTCATCCCTCCCGTTATCTCTTCCGTCAAATGTTC
>JAISSB010000035.1 GCA_031273325.1 Treponema sp.
TCTCAGCAATGTAATAGGTGTGGAACCATTGACAAGAAATCCCGTAATAAGTCTCGGTATGTCTGTAAGCATTGTGGACACAGGGATCATGCAGATGTGAATGCTGCAAAGAATATCCGTGACACGTATGCCCGGTCTAAGCAATCGGGACAGGCTTGCCCGTCAATTGGAGAAGCGATAACCATCGTTCAGCCGGTGTAGCTATGTACAAGCCACTGGGCTTGTCCCAGGGGTAGTTGAATTGCCTACAGTTATTGCATGCAGTTTGTATGGTCATTGCTGTTCAAATTGTGCACATGACCAGTTCGAAAGTCACGAGTTCAGCTTGTACTTTTGCTTTCTAAATGCTCTTAAGTCCTCAAGGATATAGGTTTGTACGAATATATTCGCAGCTTGGTGATGCAATGGTTGAAATCGTCATATACCGCTTTCCGATTTCCAAAAAAGGTATACCTTCTGGCGAAAAGGGTATGCCTCCTGACGAAAAAGGTATACCCCCTGACGAAAAAGGTATACCCTTTGACGAAAAAGGTATACCCCCTGACGTAAAAGCTATACCCCCTGCCGACGAGTAATGCAATACTGTTAAGGAGTATGCGATGAATAGAGACAAAAACCGTGTAAATATTATTTTGACAAAAATTGTTTTTGTATCACTCATTATATCACTTATATATGGTATCGTAGGTATTATTATATTAGCAATTTTGAAAACGACTAATATAGTATATCATAGACCAAAAGGAGATTATATTAAAATAACGCTTCAATGTATTCTGGGAATAAGCGTATTATATCTGCCGGAAATATTAGAAAAACGTTTAAAAATCTCGGTTACTAATGTAATGCACATTTTATTTGTTTCATTTTTATATGCTGCTATTTTCCTTGGAGAAGTACAGGGTTTCTATAAAAAATTCTTTCATTGGGATACGCTGTTACATACGCTCAGCGGTGTTATGTTAAGTACCTTTGGTTTTTCTCTTATAGATATAGCTAATAATAGTAAAAGAATAAATATCGATTTAAAGCCATGGTTTATTGCATTGTTTTCCTTTTGTTTTGCCGTAACCCTTGACACGATATGGGAAATATTTGAATTTACTATGGATAGATGTATGGATTTAAATATGCAGCAGTATATTGCACCGGATGGAACGGTTCTTGTCGGCAGTGACGCTCTTGTTGATACTATGAAAGACCTCATTGTAGATATTTTGGGAGCATTAAGTATTAGTATCATTGGATATTTTAGCATCCGGAATAAAAAATAATCTTATTTTTTTAAAAAAGCTACACTTTCAATGTGAGCAGTTTCGGGTAAAAATCATAGAGCGAAAATTTTTCAATTTTTTAAAAAATAGCCTCCCTCAATTAATATTTTTAAATCCCTGCTAATGATGCAGAATCACAAGAAACATACACCAATTGGAGATCGCTTTGTTTCACAAGAAAAGCATGCACCGGTTGCGACAGTCCGCTGCGCGGAGGGGATAGAATAAAAAATAATCTTACTTTTTTAAAAAAACTACACTTTCAATGTGAGCAGTTTGCGGATAAAAATCATAGAGCGAAAATTTTTCAATTTTTTAAAAAATAGCCTCCCTCAATTAATATCTTTAAATCCCTGCTAATGATGCAGAATCACAAGAAACATACACTAATTGAAGATCGCTTTGTTTCACAAGAAAAGCATGCGCCGGTTGCGACAGTCCGCTGCGCGGAGGGGATAGAATAAAAAATAATCTTACTTTTTTAAAAAAACTACACTTTCAATGTGAGCAGTTTGCGGGTAAAAATCATAGAGCGAAAATTTTTCAATACTGTAGCCTCCCTCAATTAATATTTTTAAATCCCGTGCTAATGATGCAGAATCACAAGAAACATACACTAATTGGAGATCGCTTTGTTTCACAAGAAAGGCATGCACCGGTTGCGACAGTCCGCTGCGCGGGGGATCAACAAGGATGAGATCATACGTTTTCGACGCATAGCGGACAAAATGATCCACGGTATCAGCAAAACAGTGGGCGTACGGTATATTTTTTTTTGCAAGTTCTATAGCACTCCGCTGTTCTTCAATAATATCAATGTGTGAACATGGTAAAAATGCACTTAATGTCCCTACTCCTCCGTAGAAATCCGCTGCTCTCCCATTTAAAGCATTTTTTTGTACATAGTGGACTATTTCCTGAATAAGCAGTTCAAGTAAATCCCCATTATTTTGAAAAAAAACTCCCGCATCAATGTTTAAAGCACGGTTCCCTATATGCACGGTTCCCCGCCGTTTCTCTGCTTCACTTAAAAAAGTGTCTCTATACGCATACACAGTCCAGCGGGATTTATCCGGCGGAACAACAAGTTGTTTTTTTTGAAGACGGTCTTGGATCGCGGTATAAGCTACTATGCAATTATCAATTGCACTGATCTGATTCGTATGACGAGACATGAATCCGATTTTTCCTTCTTTTCTATGAAATTGGACTCTATTTCTGTAGCCGAACGGTGAAGAAGGATGGATATCAAGCGGAACTATGCTGTTGCTGCTAAAACCGCCGATCCGTGAAAGATTTTCTTGTACGATACGGATTTTTTCTGCACATTGCGCCTCATAACTGATATGTTGGAGAGAACAGCCGCCGCATGTCCCAAAATAGGGGCATTGTGCTGCTACCCGAACCGGTGATTGTTCAACTATTTCGATTATTTTAATTATTTCGATAAATGCGGCGCGTCCATGATGCACCGGGTCAATCTCTGCAATAACCCGATCCCCCGGCGCAGTGAACGGCACAACGAGACGTTTTCCTTCACTATGCGCTATGCCTTCGCCGGCAGCGCTCAACCGTTCTATTAATATCTCACAGTAGGTATGCATTTTTTTCATGCTGCACAAACAAAAGGCGCCATTACAGCGCCTTTGCTTAGCTCAATTGGCAACCCAGCGAGCTGTTAACAGTATATCTTCAGTAACCGGAGTGTTGAAATTATACGGTTGACCGTCTTTATTCCAACCGCTTAAGGTGTAGCCACCCCGCGCAGAGATTGGATCAACAATATCAGTCACCGGATTTCCAGCATGAACAATTTTAACAAAATCAGCTTTTCCGTCACCGTCATAATCAAAAGCAACCTTTTTTCTGTTGAGTATGCTATATTCGCCAATTCCAACATTGTTCGGCTCCTTTTGAGCTGACTGGTTGTATGCGGACGGGATTGTTAACGGTGCTGAAGTTCCATAGCTCAATCCAAAACCAAAGTCCCATACATTTCCCACAGCATCAGTGTACGGTATCATATCGCGCGGAACATCTTCATACTGAGCTTCAACAGTTTCCATATCCCGCGGCATCTGCATAGGGAGCAATCCTTTCGGGGCAATCGTTAACGTTCGTCCCGCCGGTGCGCCGTTTTTGGTCGCACCGACCAGCATATCCAAAATAGCTGCTTTTTGATTCTCAAAATCAACCAAGATTGCATCAATGTCTGCTTCAATATCCTTTAAAACCATAGGATTAGACAGACTCAGTGACAGAATAACCGGTTTATTGCTTGCTTTTGCAAGATTTAAATCTTCAAGAAAGTTGGGAAGTGTTGAAGGACTTGAGCCAAAAAACCCAGGAATAGCATCAAAAGGATCGGCCGTTTTTCCTTTGTATGAATTATTTTCGCGGCCGGTTACTGTTCCTGCAGCGTCCCGGATTGGTACGCCGGCAATACTCACCGCACGGGCATTCGTTGCAGTGTACGGAGCATAACTAAGGTTCGCCGGTTTATAATTAATAGAACCGTCTGCGTTGTATGAGCCGCCGCCGGAAATAAGTGAAGAACCAAATATTAATGCAACATCTGCCGTACCAGCACGCGCCGAGTCGGTAATCACATGGTCAGAACCAAAGTAGCTTTTGAGCAAATCTACTAAGGCTGCGTCCACCGTTGCTTCTGTGCTACGCGTCGGTGCAGCACCGGGAATATATACGGTTACACCGGATTTTAGCGGAAGAACAGCGCCTTTATTTTTTAACAACACCATAGAATCGAGTTGCGCTTGATATCCTTCGGTGACAAACGTTGCATTTCCAATTAGTTTTTCTGCTGCGCTTATGTCAATGTAGGGATTTTCAAAGAGTCCCGGATTAAAAATATTCGTTAAAAGCGCCTTTGTTGATTCAATAATAAACGGTTCGATCTCTGCCTTGTTTGCATTATATGCGTCAACAATGGGCGCTATCGTGTTTAAGCCGCCGAATTGATTGACCCCGGCTCTAAGGAGCATATCTGCACGGTGCTGCCGATCCCGCGCAGTGAAGCCGCTATAATCCGGATAATGATCGTCTACTCCCCAAATCATACCGGGTGTTGGACCGAACATTGACGCTTCCGGACTTTCTGATGGACCAACGACATTCCAATCGGTACATACAACCCCATTAAATTGATAAGCTCCCCGCAACAGATTCGTAATTATGTAAGAACTGTAGGCATTTGCCATGTTTAAATGTGCAAAAGGACTTTGTGACGAATTTGGTTCAGAGCCGGGAACTTGCAGATAAGAGATCGTGTAATACGGCATAACTGCCATTGCTTTTTGTGTTGGACCAACGTTTGTTCTATTGAAAGCGCCGTCTACAAACGGAATAAGGTGGGCATTGAAATTTCCTCCCGGATATACGGCATATTTACCGTACTTATAGTGGGCATCTTGTCCGCCTTCGCCTGCACCGCCGCCCGGCCAATGTTTGATCATTGCATTAACACTGTAGATTCCCCAGCCGCTTTCGCCGGTAAAACTACCGTTGGAATTGAGTACATAGTTTGACTGAAAACCGCGCACATACGCACTCGTCATATCGGCAGCAAGACGGGGGTCTTCCCCAAATGTGCCGTTAAACCGGCTCCACCGCGGGTCAGTGGCTATATCGATTTGAGGAGAAAGCGCTGTTGCAATGCCCATAAGCCGATACTCTGCGGACGCAATCTGTCCGAATTTTAACATAACTTGAGGATTAAACGTTGCTGCAATACCCAGTGAAGAAGGCCATGCTGATATACCGCCGGTATAAGACGAATATTCAGCGCTTGAAACACTCCCGGCACCGTGCCGAGGATCCGAAGAATTATTAGCCGGTATACCAAAATCAGCATTTAAACCTTCAAGATATGCTTGTACATTATTCGCCCACCGTGAACCGTCAACCGGATTATTGACTTGCATGACAAGAATATGCCGCAGATGATCGTTTGTGAGAAAATCTTTTTGTAAATCGCCGATATACGGATCAAGGACCATTTGATGACTGCTGTACAACATAAGTCCAGCCATCTTTTCAATACCGTTTGAGTCTGCTGCAAGACGGGACGCGAGATCAGCTACCCGTTCTGCAACGGGTAAACGCCAATCTTCGTACGGATCGAGGCGCCCGTTTCCGCTCAAGTCTTTAAACAATGTACGGTCAGCTCGTTGAACTCCCGGATTCCTAAAGTATATCAGCGGATCAACCGGCGTTCCGTCTTTATCAATGAGCTTCGTATTTGGTGTGATACCCAAGGTTACTGTGGATCCATTGTCTGCTGTTGTTTCCACGAAAGCAATCTGCACTTGCCACGCTGCACAAACTTCAGTGTCTTCGGTAAATACCGTGTCCGGTCCTACCAGCGGGTGCGATTGAAACGGCATCATTCCGTACAGATTACCGTTGGTTTTAACATACCAACCAACAAAATCATAGCCTTTACGCAGGCCTTTCGCATCAAGCCATTCACTTTGGGCTAATGTACCGTCTGGGGCCGTTTGTTTTTTTCCCAAAACCGTTTCCGTTTCATCATTTAATACAAAAGTAATGGTGAACGATGGGCTGCTTGTGGCTTGCTGTGATGCGTTTGTAGTTTGCTTTGAACCGGCACACCCAACCATACAGATCATTGCGGAGCCGATAAGCGCCGGCAATAATATCTTTTTCATAAAATCTCCTTACAGAAGTTAATCTCTGTAAAAAGTATAGTGCTATCTTCCTCGTTCTGTCAAAAATTTAATATATAGACACAGTTCGGTGCATTTTATAGTATGCAGTATGCTTAAAGTTATATATTGTACTGCTCATTGGGTAGAAAAAATTACCGAATTGGAGCTGGAAGAACAAATTGCATTCTTTCAGCGGTATGTTGGTGTTGATAAGGTCTATGTCGAAGCGTTCCGCGACGTCCAAGCTTCTCGTGAACAGGTTGCGCTCTGTAAAAAGGTATTTGAAAAACACGGTATTACTGTTGCAGGCGGCATAACAACCATAACGAGTGATTTAAATACTGACGAGGACAAGAAACGGCAGCGGCTCTTTAACACCTTTTGTTACAGTAACGAGCGTATGCGCGAACATCTTAAGAAAATGGTTGAGTATACTGCTGAACAATACGACGAGTTTATTATTGACGATTTTTTCTTTACTCAATGTACATGTGAAGACTGTCAAAAAGAGAAAGGAAACCGTTCGTGGGAAGCATTCCGCTTAGAAAAGATGCGTGAAGTTTCAGAGAATCTCGTCATAAAGCCGGCTAAGGCAGTGAATCCAAAGGTAAAAATTACCATTAAATATCCCAATTGGGTCGAAAGTTTCCAAGAAACCGGATACAATCCCGCCCAGCAAAAAGATATGTTTGATATGCTCTATACCGGAACAGAAACGCGTCACCCTTCGCAAACCGATCAGCATTTACCGCGCTACCTCAGTTATTCGATTATGCGTTTTTTTGAAAATACGGCACCGGGTCGGAATGGCGGGGGATGGTTTGATGCGTTTGAATGTTATCCTATCGACAGTTATTTAGAGCAAGCTTATTTAACTGCTTTTGCAAAGCCCCGTGAACTGATGTTATTTTGCTGGCCGTTACTGTATAAAAACAAAGTGGTAACACCGCTGGGGCTTCAGGTGCATGCTATCAACACGATTATAGAACGTGTCGGCACACCGTTCGGCGTGCCGGTCTATCTCCCGCATAATGCTCAAGGAGAAGATCATCTTGAAGATTACTTGGGAATGCTGGGAATCCCTTTTGAACCAACGCCGGATTTTCCCGCCGATCATACCAAAGTTTTTTTGACTGTCCAAGCTTTAAAAGACCCGGATATCATTGCTAAACTGACTGCCTTCTTAACAAAAGGCGGTACGGCAATTGTCAGTTCCGGCTTTATGCGTGAAGCTCTTGACAAAGCCGTCGGCATAGAAGCGTTAACGTCAATCCGTTCAAGAAACCGGTTTATCTGTGCCGACGAATATCATATTATACCGGCGAATTCTCACAGTATGATCCATAGGACGAGCGCTGCAAAAACGGTGTTCCCCCTTCTTGAACATAGAAATAATGCATCGTGGAGTTTTATTAACGCCGGAAGCGGTGATTTTCACGCCAGTATCTTATTACGCGACACATACGGCACCGGAGAACTGTATACCCTCGTCGTTCCCGATAACTATTCAGCATTGAAAGAGCTTCCTCAAGATGTGTTGACGCGTATTCGCGCACTCTTTAGTCAAGGAATCTATTTGAGTATAGCTTCTGAAACGCGCGCACAAGTATCGTTATTCACCTACACTCACGGCGCATGCGGACTATATTCTTATACAGATGACGGATGTTCACCCGAAACTGTGCGGATACATATTGCCGGAAAAATCGAAACACTGCACGTACTGCCAGGCAGTTCATTATTATCTCCGCTTACCCCCATTAAAGCGTTGTATACAACAGAACATGAAAGTATTTTTGAAGTACCGACAGAACCAGGCAGTTTCACTTTTTTTCAGTTTTCTTCAATCAATAGATCGGCTGAAGCCGTTCAAGAGTAAGGAGACAAAAAAATATGGAAGGACACCACAAAAGTATAGCGATTAACCGCAAAGCACGGTTTAATTACGAGATTAATGAAACGTATGAATGCGGTATAGAACTGCTGGGAACCGAAATTAAATCGTTTCGGGACGGAAAAATTTCTTTTCCGGACGCATGGGCGCAGGTTGTTCACGGAGAGGTCTGGCTGAACCAGCTCACAATAGCCGAAAATCCTTTTTCTTCTCTCTTTAACCATGACCCAAACAGAAAGAAACGGCTGCTCCTGCACAAACAAGAGATAAAACGTATCCGGCGCAAAGTTGAAGACAAGGGCTATACCCTTATTCCGCTTTCTTTTTATTTTAAAAACGGACGCGTCAAAGTAGAATTAGCAGTATGTACCGGGAAAAAGTTAGTTGATAAGCGGGCAGATATTCGGGAACGGGACGTAAAACGGGACATAGCGCGGGAATTCCGATTAAAAGGCAGATACTAAAAGAACAGACGTTGCTTTAAATGGGACAGTCTCTTTAAGGGGACAGTCCCCTTCTTTCTTTCTTTAAACAAACACACAAGGAAAAAAACTATTGAAGAAAATGGAATATTCAGCATTATGTTCCACAGGAATGATTATTCAGCGGGACAAAGCTTTGCCGATTAACGGGAAAGCAACAGCACTGGTCGAACTATGCTTTCGGGGGAAACGGTATAGCTGCCAGCCTGACGGGTCCGGACTATGGACCATAACAGTAGACCCTTCGTCTGCCGGCGGTCCGTTCACGCTGGAGTTTAAATCCGGTGACGAAGACATAGTCCTGAGCGATATATATGTCGGCGATCTCTGGTTGTGCGGCGGACAGTCAAATATGGAACTTCCGCTGTCGCGGGTGCAGTGTGCATTTCCTGAAGAATGGGGACAGACCTCTTATCCGGTTATCCATGAATTCCGCGTTCCTCAAGCATGGGATTTTAAAGGGCCCCGTGCTGCCGTAAACGGGGGAGTATGGCAAAAACTTTCCCGCGAAACGCTCGGCAGCTTTTCTGCAACAGCCTATTTTTTTGCCAAAAGATACAGTGAAGCGCACAATATCCCCATTGGACTTTTAAATGCCTCGTGGGGAGGTTCTCCTGCCGAAGCGTGGATCAGTGAAGATGCGCTGCAAACGATCTTTCCCGATAAGGTGCGTGCAGCAAAAATCTATGCAGACGACTCAGTCTGTGACCAAGCTGTCAAAGAAAACCACTGGAGCCTCCTTCAGTGGGAACAAACGATCACTGCTTTAGATCGCGGCAGAGCAGGACTATGGGAAAAAGAAAATCTTTTCCCAACAGACGGTTGGAAGGAGATCACGGTTCCCTGTGTATTCAATGACGAAGGAGGCACGCTTTTAAATTTCTGCGGCGTGCTGTATTTAAAAAAAACCTTCATGGTGGGAAAAGCACATATCGGCATCCCCTTAATCCTTAATCTCGGCACTATCGTTGACAGTGACACCGTGTTTATCAATGGGGTATTTATCGGTTCAACCCCCTACCGTTATCCGCCGCGGAGGTACCGCATCCCAGATTATCTGTTACGTGAAGGGGAAAATACGATCGTTATCCGCATCGTGTGTAATAATGGAGCGGGCGAAATCACTGTAGGCAAACCGTTTGAAATAGAAAATGCTCATATTGATCTCAAAGGAAAGTGGCATTATGCGATAGGCGCTGCTTATTTAGAAAGACCGCCCGAATTATTTTTAAACAGTAAAGCTTACGGTCTCTACAATGCGATGATTTATCCGCTCCATAGCTTTCCCATAAAGGGCATACTGTTCTATCAAGCTGAATCAAATGACAAAGCGCCCGACGAATATGAACCGCTGTTTCGTACGCTGATTGCTGATTGGCGGGCATTGTGGGCAGATCCGGAATTGCCGTTTCTCTTTGTTCAACTGCCGATTTGGGGGAAGATTGAGGATAATACGGAACAAAGTCCGTGGGCGCGCTTAAGGGAAGCACAACGGAAAGCGCTGGAGATTCCGCATACTGCAATGGCGGTTGGGCTTGATGCCGGTGAATGGAACGATCTGCACCCGCTCGATAAAAAAACAATAGGAGAGCGCCTCTTTCTTGCAGAAGAAAAGTTGCTGCACGGAGCGGATAATAGTTCGCCCGGACCGATAGTAGACCGCTTTGACCTGAAGGGGGACGAATTGATACTCGTTTTTAATAATTGCGGACACGGTTTAACGGCGCACGGAAACAGTGTCGGCCTTACTGTTGTTTCGGGCGGGATATACCATCACCTCAACGCATCGATAAAGGGAACGAATCAACTTTGTCTTCGGCTTGGTGCGATTAAACCGGAAAAAGTGCTCTATGCATGGGCAAATGCACCCCGTCACCGGGAATTATTTAATAGCGAAGGTCTTCCCGCACTCCCCTTTTCTTTGTGCTTAGAACAGACAGAATAGCAGCACTGTTCCTACCGTACTATAAAACACTCATAGTATAATGAGAGACTCTTATATTGTAATGGGAGACTCTCATATTGCAATGGGAGACTCTTATATTGTAATGGGAGACTCTCATATTGTAATGGGAGACTCTCATAGTGTAATGGGAGACTCTCATATTGTAATGGGAGACTCTCATATTGTAATGGGAGACTCTCATATTGTAATAGGAGACTCTCATATTGTAATGGGAAACTCTCATATTGTAATGGGAGACTCTTATATCGTGGTATAAAACTCTCATACCGCAATATAAGACTCTCATACCGCAATATAAAATCTTCCGATTCGAGAAAAAAACTAATATAAAAATGACTTAGATCGTTGTATACCTGACTCCTAGATAGCTGACGTGCAGAATGTGGGGACAGTCCCCAAGAGGTCTGTCACTAAGAGGTCAGACTTCTTAGGGGAATGTTTTGTTTCCGCTGAGAATGCATTGTTAATGATTGTTGTTTGTGCGTGAAGAATGTTAAAGAATAGTGGAGAATAGGGGATTTGAACCCCTGACCCCCGCATTGCGAACGCGATGCTCTACCAACTGAGCTAATTCCCCAATGTTGCCTAAGTATAAAGTATACGATACACTTGAGTCAATGCTTTGGAATGGTATTCGTATTTGTTTTGCAGTGGTATTCCTTGGGTTGCATGCTGCCGTGTGGCTGGGTATTTTTTTGGAATGGGTGCGTGAAAAACGAAGGGGGAAACAGCTTGCCCCGCTGCCGAAAGTTTCGGTGATCGTCCCTATTCATAACGAAGAACACCGTATGCACCATATCTTATCGACAGTCTTGGTGCAAACGTATCCGGAAAGCGAGTTTATTTTTGTTGAAGACGGTTCAACGGACTCAAGTTTTGCAGTACTCCAGCGTTTTGCCCATGATCATCCTGACTTTCCGCTGCAGATTCTGCAATTAGACTCAAATCCTGGTCCGAATCATAAACAGTATGCACTGCAAAAAGCTCTGACGGTTGCACAAGGGTCTATTATTCTTTTCACAGACGCTGATTGTGAAATACCGCCGCATTGGATTGAATCGATGGTACAGCAGTTTACTGATAGTACCGTTGGAGCAGTCTTGGGACCGGTATTTAAAATACCCGGCGGAAGCAGTTTTTTTCACCGGTATCAATGTTTTGATCATGCAGTACGGTATATGTATTTGGTAGGTTCAACCGGTTTAGGGTCTCCGGGCGGAGGCTTCGGTAATAATCTTGCAGTGCGGCGCGCAACGCTTGAAGCTATCGGCGGATATGAAGCAGTGCCTTTTTCACAAACTGAAGATGCTGCACTGATCGCTCGGATCCGCTCTCAATCGCAGTATACTGTGCATGCTGCGCTCAATCGGTCACTGTTCGTTATGACTGAAGGAGAAACTACATGGAAAGCTTTTATCAATCAAACATTACGGTGGAATAACGGCGGTTTATTTGGACCGGACAAAACAACCCGGCTTAATTTTGGTTTCTTAATGCTCACTATTGCAGCAGGGATGCTTGCGATTCCGCTTATACCGTGGATTCCTTCGGTATGGACGCTGAGCGCTACCGTGTTTCTTGCTATGACCGGCAATACGCTCATTACGCTCAAGCATTTTGGAAGCGCACTCCCGCGCGGCACATTAATATACAGTATACAGTGCCTCTTTACGCCGCTCTATTTTACCTTTCTTACAATATTAGGATTTTGCCGCGTTAAAACCTATTGGAAAAACCATCCTCCGGAGCATTAAGAGCAAAAATGCCTCAATGATAGATATAACAGTATAGTTGGAGCGGCCCGTTTGTAATTTCATGGCACGCGGCTGCTTTCATACCAAAGAACGATTCAAAGCCGGCATGGTCGCTGAGAATGCACAACTTCCATGCGGGAAAATGATCTTTAAGAATAGCCATTGCAGTATAATTCTTTTCCGCAGTCGTACGGTTTCCAAGCCGAAGCCCATACGGCGGATTCGTTACGATAAAACCTTCTTGATCCGCAGCAGATGCATGTTCCATAGCACAAACCGAAAATACCGGCACCTTTGGATCATCTTTTCCATGCAGGATACGGTACGCGCGCGCACTGTTTTCTTGTGCATAGGCAACAGCTTGGGGTAGTGAATCACTCCCATAAATACGAATAGGCCGTGAAAAATCAATGATTTGAAAGAATTCATTCCACACAGTTTGGGCATACTGCGGATTATGAATGTTTAAAGTATCGATAGCAAAGGTACGCCCCAAGCCCGGTGCTGCATTCCACGCATACAACGCCGCTTCAATGGCAATGGTACCCGAACCGCAAAAGGGATCATAGAGAGAAAATTTTCGTTTCCACCCGCATAAAAGGAGAATAGATGCCGCCGTTGTTTCCCGAATTGGAGCAATGCCCCCGGCAACTCTATAACTCCTTTTAAAAAGCGGCTCTCCACTTATATCAAGGAGTACAAACACGGTATCTTTTTCAATAAAAATACGGACATGCGCGCCTCTGTCGTCGTCGTCCGGCAAACGCGGCACTCGGTATTTCGTACAGAGTTGTTCAGCAATCGCTTTGTGTGTTACCGCTTGAATGCTCGTTTCAGCATGCAGTATTGAGCGATTCGTACGCACTTTTGTTATACTCACCCCCATGTCCCGCGGTATATACTGTTCCCAGTGAATGGAGCGCACGCCGTCAAATAAATCGTCAAAGTTTTCTGCCTTAAAAGAACCAACTTCCAACAGAAGCCGATCCGCAGCTCTCAAACCGTACAGCGCATAATATAAACCGTACAGATCGGTACAAAAACGCACGCGGCCGAACGCGCTTTCCTGCACAGTCATAGCTAATTTTTTTAGCTCATGTGAAACAACTTTTTCAACGCCGATTGCGCAGAGCGCCCATACGGTAAACATTAAGCTTTTCCTTGTTTTTTAATTTCCTTTGCCCATGTGTCACGCAATCCAATCGTTTTATTAAAGACTGCGGTCCCGTCCGGATTTGTGTCTGGATCGCGGACAAAATACCCAAGCCGTTCAAACTGAAATTTATCGCCTACTTGTGCATGCGCTACCCACGGTTCAGCGTATGCACGCACTGTTTCAAGAGAATTTTTGTTGATATTATCAATAAAGGACATTCCCGGCTCAACATCCATAGGGCGTTCAACAGCAAATAAATACTCATAGATCCGCACATCTATAGGAATTGCATATTGAGCTGAAAGCCAGTGAATAGTACTTTTTATCTTTTTATTATCAGACGCGTTCCCCCCTTTCGTAGCGGGGTCGTAGGTGCACCGGACTGCAACGACTGCACCGGAATTCGGATCCGTATCAAAACCAGTACAAGTTACCACATATCCATAGCGAAGCCGAACCGCGTTCCCCACAAAGAGCCGGTAATATTTAGGCAACGGCTGTACACAAAAATCATCTTGTTCAATCCATAATTCACGGCTAAACGGTACCGTCCGCGTTCCCATTGCAGGGTCTTCCGGATTGTTCACCGCTTCAAGATACTCTACCGTTCCTTCTTCCCAATTTTCGATAATTAATTTTAACGGTTTGAGCGCAACCATAACACGAAACGATTTCTTGTTAAGATCCTGCCTTAAACAGTATTCTAAGAAACTAATATCCACCATATTATCATTTTTTGCGATACCGATCTGTTCAATAAAGTTCCGGATCGCTTCTGCTGTGTAGCCGCGGCGGCGCAAGCCTGCAATTGTCGGCATCCGCGGATCGTCCCACCCGGAGACATACTTCTCTTGAACCAACTGTAACAACCACCGTTTTGACATCACTGTATGCGTCAAATTAAGCCGCGCGAATTCAATCTGGCGGCTTGGAAACACTTCGGCTTCACGAATGAACCAATCGTAGAGCGGACGGTGAATCTCATACTCTATCGAACAAAGTGAATGAGTAACTCTTTCTTTTGCGTCAGAAAGCGGGTGTGCAAAATCATACATCGGATAAATACACCATGTATTCTCTGTACGGTAATGATATTTCCTCCGAATTCTATACATAACCGGGTCGCGCATCAGTAAATTCGGGTGGGTCATATCAATTTTTGCTCTCAATGTTCTTGAACCGTCAAGGAATTCACCCGCCCGCATGCGCTGAAAAAGATTTAGATTTTCTTCAATGGAACGGTCCCTATAGGGACTATTTTTCCCCGGAAGTGTTACTGTAACGGCATTCTTATCAACGATATTCGTCCCGCGATACTCACTTATTTCTTCGTCCGATAGATCGTCAACGTATGCATGCCCTTTTTTGATAATATCAATCGCTAAATTATAGAGATATTCATAATAATCAGACGCATAATATTCACGGTCCCCCCAATCGTAGCCTATCCATTTAATGTCACGTTTAATCGCTTCGACATACGAAATGTCCTCTTTTTCAGGATTAGTATCGTCAAAACGCAAGTTGCACACGCCGCCGAATTTTTCAGCCATAGAGAAATCAACGTAAAAAGCTTTACAATGCCCTATATGCAGCCACCCGTTTGGTTCCGGGGGAAACCGGGTACATACAGATTTAAAACGCCCATTTTTCAGATCTTCCTCAATAAATATACTAATAAAATCATTCATACCGCTTCCTCTTTATAATAATAACGGAGTTTCTAATATAATCTCTGGGCAGTTTTCTTGTTTAATAATATTAATGATAATAATGTTTACGTCGGGATTTTGTCCGTGCTGCTGTGCAATTAATGCTTTCAATCGTTTCACTGAAATACTTTTATCGGTAGATATCGTTATGTTACCAAGGTATGAACGGCTTGATCCTTCATTAAGTACGAGCGGTTGTGTGCTTGCTCCTAATATACTCCACCCGTCTATTGCGTAGGTTACTAAATAAGTACGCATAAAGACCTCCTTAAAAACACAGTTAACTATTTGTATATGTTCATACCGCCGTTGTCAACTACCCGCCGCGTGTTCACGAAGGACGGGGACAGACCCGACATGAGACCCTCTGTGCCGTAGTGCAGAGACTCTCTGTGGAAAGCTCTTCGCCCTATAGTGACCAATGGGGGCAAACCTCAAACATCAGTGTTTTTTATCGTGGTATGTGACTTGTATATTGCGGTATGTGACTTGCATACCGCAATATGAATGTTTTATACCGCGATATGAATGTTTTATATCGCGATATGTGACTTGTATATCGCGATATGTGACTTGTATACCGCGTTATGTGACTTGTATACCGCGTTATGAGAGTTTTATACCGCAATATGAATGTTTTATACCGCAATATGAATGTTTTATACCGCAATATGTGACTTGTATACCGCAATATGAATGTTTTATATCACGTTATGAATGTTTTATACCGCGTTATGAATGTTTTATACCGCGTTATGTGACTTGCATACCGCGGTATGAGAGTCGTTTAACGCATTATGAGAGTCATTTAACGCATTATGAGAGTCATTTAACGCATTATGAGAGTCATTTAACGCATTATGAGAGTCATTTAACGCATTATGAGAGTCGTTTAACACATTATGAGAGTCGTTTAACACATTATGAGAGTCATTTAACGCAGTATGAGAGTCTTATATCGCAGTATGAGAGTCATTTAACGTGTTATGAGAGTCATTTAACGTGTTATGAGAGTCATTTAACGCGGTATGAGAGTCGTTTAACGCGGTATGAGAGTCGTTTAACGCGGTATGAGAGTCGTTTAACGCGGTATGAGAGTCGTTTAACGCGGTATGAGAGTCGTTTAACGCGGTATGAGAGTCGTTTAACGCATTATGAGAGTCTTATATCACGTTATGAGAGTCTTATACCGCGTTATGAGAGTCTTATATCGCAGTATGAATGTTTTATATCGCAGTATGAATGTTTTATATCGCAGTATGAGAGTTTTATATCGCAGTATGAGAGTCGTTTAACGCA
>JAISSB010000006.1 GCA_031273325.1 Treponema sp.
GGTACCCCCTCAGCTAACTAAGAGGAGGTACCCCCTCAGCTAACTAAGAGGAGGTACCCCCTCAGCTAACTAAGAGGAGGTACCCCCTCAGCTAACTAAGAGGAGGTACCCCCTCAGCACCTAAACAGCCGTTTAACTTTAAAGGGGACAGACCTCTGAACTACAGACTCCTGACAAGCGAAGACAGACCTCAAAGGCCGTCCTCATTACACAAAAAGGATTTCTCCGGTAATAAACGTTTTTATAGCTCCCGATTCATATTGAACAACTAACATTCCGTCAGTATTAACGTTGATAAGCGTAGCTTCTACTGTGGTCGTTGAGTCAGCACCGCCAATTTTAAACTGTATTTTTTCTCCTTTTTTATACAGATGTTCATTAAGAACCGTGCACCAATTACTCTTTCCTGCTGATAATTCAATGCAAAGCTCTTTTAATACTGTTTCCAGCAAGGCAAAACGGGAGTCTATCTTTCGAGATAATGCTAAAGCAATACTGCTCACTTTATGATTGAGGTCTGCTCCAAAATCTGTTTGATTAACATTAATACCAATACCGATATAGACGTTTTGTCCGTCACTTTCAACAAGAATACCTGCAACTTTTTTAGCATTGATGAGACAGTCATTCGGCCATTTAATCTGTACTTTTCCGTTAAGACTTGGAATATATTGAGTAAGCGCATAAAAAACAGCAACCCCGACCCGGAGACTCAATACTGCCGGTATCGCGGTATACTGTAATACGACCGTAAATGTGAGATTTTCATACGGGTTTGCGTACCATGGGCGCGTTAACCTTCCGCGGCCGGCACTTTGCAGTTCAGCAATAATAACCGACCCATGCCGCCCTATTTTTCGTGCTTCGTCCATAGTACTTGAAACACATGGGTAATAGAACACGGGACCGCCGAAAGGATTCCTCAATTGCACCATGTTAACGCTGCTTTTGAGTGCTAAAATTATCTAAATGCCGCCCGCAATGCCCAATGACTATTTTTTTTATACTTGGAACATAATCATAGTAAACCCGGATACTGTTTCCACCATTGCCGTTTCCTTTTTTAATATGTTTTTCTATGTTTATTGATATATCCCCAAATTTATCTTCACGAAGCCTGAGTAGTTCTGTGTCACGGTGCGTTTGCCTTCCTTCATGCATAGATACTTCAAATTCTCCCGAATTTTTAAATTCTTTTTCAATGTTTTTTGAACCTTGTTTATGAAGATCATACAACCTTGTTACCATTGAATATAAAGCTTTCCATAATATATTAAGTTTTGTGTCGCATCTCTTGAGCGAACTCCACCCGCGTTTTGTAAAAGCTATTTTATTACAGAATAATCCTTCAAAAAATTTCGCTACTTCAAGTGCCGATTGCGGATATTCTTTCGTAATAGCAAAGATATCCTCTTGAGCTTTCTTTAAATCTTTTAATTCTTCAAGAGACGGCTGCACCGTTGCCAAATGGGTCTGAGATGTATTCCACTCTCTGCGTGTTTCGTCCAGTTCATACTCTCTATCACTTAGATCTCTCAAAAGATCCTTCATATTGTTTCTTAATGAATTTATTGTGGAATCTTTTGCTTGATTTTCATCTTTATGTATCTCTAATTCAATGAAATATTGATCGGATTCAGCTATCTTACGTTTAATTTCACTGTTCCGTTTCGTCCGTATACAGTCTTCTATTCTAAAGAAATATTGCTTTTCATTTACCCGGATGCTTTGTGAAAACGCCCGGCAAATAACATGAATAATTTCTGAACTTCCCCATAATTTTATTTTATCTTCAGAGATAAAAATACGGCTTGTTCCGTCTTTAAAGGGATAATAGATGCGTATCGCACCGTTATTGCAGATCACATCGTCGTCATGATAGTAATTCATTTCGTCCATAAGTGCTGAGTTTCTCGTATAAAAAACAACCGCATTTCCCATAATATGTTTTGATAAATTGTCAACAAATCCACTGTCCAGCATCTCAAGCGCCCATGGCGATATAAAAATAACCGGAATTTCCCGATCTATACTCACAATGTTCCGTTTAAGGTCCGGATAATCACCAACATTCAGTTCTATAGGGTCAGACTGTAATATCATATCTCCCCATGAACAAATAATATTTTGATTTTGAATCATAAGCGGTATAATAGGGTGCACTTCAAAAGCAGGATTTTCTTGAGCAATACCAATAAATCCGGATTTATCAAAATATGAAACTAATAATGAAAATTGAGCAAGGCTCTCGTCAATTTGTTTATAGCCGATTTCTGTTCTCCACGTGCGGGGACAGGTTTCCCGTTGCTCGGTGAGCAGTTCTTGTATTTCAGCAGACCAATACTTTTTTTGATCAAGCGGGTCAATAAAGAATTCACTCCGTCCAGTTAACTTTCCGTTTACCTTAAACGATTCATGGCGGGAAAACCGTGTCCAATTAACTTCCGTTATCATTTCACCATTGTCATCTCTAAAATGGGTCACATGCCCGTTTGGGGTAAACGCATGGTATTCTCTTTCGATCCACTCCTTAACTCTTTTTACTATGAACCATAATAGATCCTGATTAGGCGACTTCTTTTTGATTACAAAATACGTTTTATAAAAAAGAGTCGCATTATATTCAAGCATAAAACCTCCTTATTTTTTCAGCAGCATGTCTCCAAGTTTCCAATTATCTCCTGCTCCCATAGTGACGCAAAGATCGCCCGCCCTTAAAAGACCTGCCATTAATGCAGCTGCGTCACATGGCTCTTCAACATAATACACATTATCCCTTTGTTCTTTTATTGCTTCATACAAAAGCTTTCCCGTCACCCCTTCAAAGGACGGCTGTTCCCGCGCAGACCCATAAATTTTATGCAAGATAAGTATATCAGCGTCATAAAACGCATGCACAAATTCGTGAAACAATGCCTTTGTGCGGGTATAGGTGTGCGACATAAAACTTAGCACGATGCGGCGGCGGGGATACCATTCTTTTAGTCCGGCAAGCGTGGTACGAATAGCGGTCGGGTGGTGTGCATAATCGTCCATAAACAGTATGCCGTCACGTTCCCCTACAATTTCTGAGCGTCTTTTTGCACCTTTAAATTGTTCTACCGCATTTAATAGGTCCTTTAAACGGTCTGTTGTCCATGAACCACACTCTTTTTCGACAAGCACTGAAGCAAGCGCAAAGGCAGCCGCACTGTTGCGCGCCGTATGTTTTCCGGGAATTCTCAGGCG
The DNA here is from genome assembly GCA_031273325.1 of Treponema sp. GTDB lineage: Bacteria > Spirochaetota > Spirochaetia > Treponematales > Breznakiellaceae > BOBG01. Next base: position 3,229 of record JAISSB010000006.1, read on the forward strand.
GATATCAGCGGGGCAACATGCAATTTTTACGAGCGACCGTTCGTTTTCTACCGTGTACCGGTCTATACGGAACGGCCCCGCTGCATTAAAGCCGTAAGGAATATACTGAATGTCTGGACGTTCAGCGCGCACCGCGGTGACAACCTCACAAGCTCCTTTATCGTCGGCACAGTAGATAAGCTCGCCGTTGTGCGGCACCATGCGGCAGTATTCACAGAAAGCTTCATAGATAGATTGATAGGTTGGGTAATAATCTTGATGGTCGCTTTCAACGGCGGTAAGCACTATTCGTGACGGGTGAAACAAGAGAAAGTTTTTTTGATACTCACATGTTTCTGCGACAAAATAGCGCGATCCGCGGATAAGCGTTGAATGTCCGTCAAAAGCCGCCGACCCGGCAAGAATCTCTGCCGGTATTTGAGCAGCGTCCAGCATTATTCCGCTCAGTGCCGTTGTAGTGGTCTTACCGTGAACGCCGGCTATACCAGAAGAATCGGCGTGCTTTGAATATTCCCCCAGTGCTTGAGGATAACTCAAAAGCGGCACACCCCGACGCACCGCCTCTTTCAGTTCAACGTTGTCGTCCGGATTGTACGCCGTTGAATACACCAGCGTATCAAGCGGTGCAGGAAGATGTTCAACTGCAAACGATTCGGCGTACGGAATATTCAATCTTTTAAGAATAGCGTCGGTATAAAACTGTTCAGCGCAATCAGAACCTGAAACGACTGCACCATGGGCATGGAACAGTTCAGCCAACGCACACATCCCCGTCCCCTTTATGCCAACCATATATATCGTTTTCCCTACTATTGACAAAAAAACCTCCTTTTTGAGCCGTATGTACTCAACAATCGTAGTATTTTCAACAGAATATCAACAAAATCATAGTACCTTAAGTTACATACCACAAGCTGTGTGAACCGGGACAGACCCCAAGTCTAAAGGGCAGACCTCAAGCTAAACAGGGACAGACCTTGACATTTCTCTCTTGTATTTTCTGTATATGAGCTATACTATAGAGAAAACTCCGTAGAGAGTTTTTATTATATGGAAGTTTCGCGCATGCGCGAACTAAGGAGAATGTATGAAAGAAAAAGCTTGTAGTTATCCCCCGGCTAAGAAATTAGTTAATAATCCCCCCCCCCCCC
>JAISSB010000081.1 GCA_031273325.1 Treponema sp.
GGTCTTCAGGATCTTCAGGGTCTTCAGGATCTTCAGGGTCTTCAGGATCTTCAGGGTCTTCAGGATCTTCAGGGTCTTCAGGATCTTCAGGGTCTTCAGGATCTTCAGGGTCTTCAGGGTCTTCAGGGTCTTCAGGATCTTCAGGATCTTCAGGATCTTCAGGATCTTCAGGGTCTTCGCCGCCGGATGTCCACTGTGCGTACACTGTGATATTTGCAGTTACGACAGTAGTAGCTATGAATGCCGAACCAGAACCGTCTGCTTTCGTATTCCAACCAGCAAATGCGGAACCGGTTTTAGTCGGTTCAGTAGCAGGCAATGTGCCGACGGTTGTTGCAGGCGCAGTAACCGTTTTGGTTTTCGGAGATGCGTCAGTGGTTCCGCCGTTTTTATCAAAGGTCACGGTGTAAGAAACAGGCGCTTCGGTCGGATCGTCGTCTTTGCAAGCGGTAACCGCTACACTCATTGCCACAGCAAGGGCAACAAGTCCAAAATAAAGACTCTTTTTCATAGAGTCCTCCTCATAAAACATATCCAAGCACAAGCTCGGATTCTATGTAAAGAGGAGAACACGCAGTACGTTGACTATAGGGTATTTTTATACTATGCTTATCACCGTACTACGTGTACATCTTACCGTAGTCAGTAAAGTTTTTCAGGCAGTTCTGACTACGGGCCTCTTTAAAAGACACGTGTAATAATAAATAGCATTTCTGCTATCCATAATACATGACTATACCGTGATACCTTTTCTTTGTCAATAACTTTTGTCAGAGAATCTGTCGATTTGATTCGGAGGTCTGTCCCCATTGTTAGAGAATCTATCTTCAATTCAGAGGTCTGTCCCCGTTGTCAGAGAATCTGTCTTCAATTCAGAGGTCTGTCCCCGCTGTTAGAGAATCTGTCGTTCTATAATTCGGAGGTCTGTCCCCGCTGTCAAGAATATGCCGTTCTGATTCAGAGGTCTGTCCCCGTTAGTCAAAGAATCTGTCGTTTTGGATTCGGAGGTCTGTCCCCATTGTTAGAGAATCTATCTTCAATTCGGAGGTCTGTCCCCGCTGTCAAGAATATGCCGTTCTGTTTCAGAGGTCTGTCCCCATTTGTCAGAGAATCTGTCTTCAATTCAGAGGTCTGTCCCCATTGTCAAGAATCTGTCGTTCTGATTCAGAGGTCTGTCCCCGCTGTCAAAGAATCTGTCGTTTTGGATTCGGAGGTCTGTCCCCATTGTTAGAGAATCTATCTTCAATTCGGAGGTCTGTCCCCAGTGTTAGAGAATCTATCTTCAATTCGGAGGTCTGTCCCCGCTGTCAGAGAATCTGTCGATTTGATTCGGAGGTCTGTCCCCGTTGTCAGAGAATCTGTCGATTTGATTCAGAGGTCTGTCCTCAAGAGATAAACATCACGTGATTTTTTTTATTTGTAACGAGCAAACGATAAACATCACGTGATTTTTTTTATTTGCAACGAGCAAACGATAAACATCACGCGATTTTTTTTATTTGCATCTTGCAAACGATAAACATCACGTGATTTTTTTTATTTGCAACGAGCAAACGATAAATATCACGTGATTTTTGTTACGTGTGCCTTTGGGGTCTGTCCCCGCAAGGTAAGGAGGATGTTTAAACCTTAAACCGCCCGATGACAGTGTCCATCTTTGTAACAAGATGTTCGTTCTCTGCAGCAATGGCTATCACGTGCTGCTCTTGGTCCGTCATATCTTTAATGTCTTGAGTAATTTCTTGGGCATTTGCCGTAATAACTTTTGAATCTTTTGACAGCCGCTTCACCGATTGTACGACAACGTTATTGCCGGTTGTCATATCATTTGAGTTCGTTTTCACTTGGGTAGTGATCTCGTTAATAGTTTTTATCGCAACAAGTATCTGCTCAGACCCAACTCGTTCTTCTTCCATTGCAGATTTAATGTGCGTGATCATATCTCCCGTCATCAGTATTTTGTCATGCAACTCGCTAAATGCATGCTCAGAGTCCGTTGAAGCTTGCATGTTCGCTTTGATTGCCTCTTGAATGAACTGCAACTTTCCTCCAATCGCCCGCGATTGCGCGCTTGCTGTCTCTGCAAGGTGACGGATTTCGTCCGCAACAACCGAAAATCCCTTTCCTGATTCCTTTGCGTGGGCAGCCTCAATGGCAGCATTCATTGCCAGCAGGTTTGTCCGATCTGCTATGCCGCCGATAATAGCATTTGCTTCCATAAGACTGTCAGAATGTTTTGTAATGTCATTGATGCATTGCATAACGGTATTTTGAATCTGTATGCCTTGTTCAGAATCTTTTAATAAATTCACGAATTCTTTATTAATATGATTCACCGCATTAAATACAGTATTAATAATGCCGGTTACTTCTTCTATTGCAGACGAAGCTTCAGTGATTGACGAAGCTTGGCTCACGATCAGCGTATCTAAACTTTCCATGCTTTTGGCAATGTGCGTTACCGCCGTAGAGGAGACGGCAATATTATCATCTTGCTCTTGCAAGCTGCTATGAATCTCTCCGATAAGACGGTTCATCCGCGTCGTTGCTTCGCCCCGCACCACTGTTTGATCCTTTAAGGTTCCGCTTGACATGTGGAGGCGCTTCTGTATCGTTTTTATATCCCGCACAATAGAAGAAAGTTTTTCAAGGAATACGTTAAAATCGCTGATCATTGCGCCGATTTCGTCGCGGCGCTTCGTGGGAAAGCGGAGGGTAAGGTCGGCGTCCCCTTCAGATAAGCCTTTAAAATGAGTGGCAACCTGCTGTATGGGCTTCGCTATCCACCGTCCCAAAAGCACGGCGCACACCAAAGAAACGATCAAAGCTGTGAGCATAACGATGACAAGCAGACGTATAATATTATTTAATGGGACAAAAAGCGCTTTAGTTGGAACGGAAATGCCTAGTCTCCACCGGTAGAGATCATTGATCGTTGTGGTAAATACCGTTACTTCGCCGTGTACGTCTGGGTCAATATATGTGCCGACTGTGCGGTTCTCAGTCAAAATACTGTGAGCAAGGGCAGATAAGCCCTGTGATTTAATGGTTTTGTCGGCAGTGTTAATATTTACGTTCATGGCTAAATTGGGAACATTTGCTGAAAAAATAAGTCCCGTTTGATCGCATATCCACGCAAAACTGCCGTAACTGCCGCCGCCGAGAGACGTCTCTTGGAGCAGCGCATTGATCACGCCCGAATCTATTTCAATTGCCAATGCGGCGCGAATCTGTCCCCGCGGATTGTACACTGCTTGAAGGAGCGTAATGACCGGGTTTTTTGCATGTTGAGAAACAAACGGATTACTCAGCGAGCGACCCAGTCCGTCAATAAATAAAGCCCGTACATACTCCCGATCCCGAATATTAACGTACGATCCCGGCATTGTTAATGCTCTGCCGTCAGGCCAGATAATAAAACTGCGGACAACTCCCTTATTAAATGCTTTGATTAAACTGTATGCGGCATCTTCAACTTCTTTTTCTGTCCCAAAAACAAACACATCTTCCTGTGATTTTGCAAGCAATACCTCGTGGTACGATTCAACAATATCGCTCAATTCAGCAGCGCGCCCTTTAAGAATTTCAAAACCGGACCGTTCTATCATATCTCTAATAACGATCTGTACCTGAGTGCTGACAACGGTAAAAACACAGAGTAATATAATACATAATAAAAGTTCAAAAGCTATAACAATGCTTGTACTAATAGAATTAACTATTTTAATATTCACAAAAAATCCTCTATTTAAATAATCTTTAATATAAAGATAGTATTTCTCTCCTAAATTTACACTTGAAAAATACGATAAAAAAATAGAGAATACAAGAAACTTATTAAGGAGTTTATCTATGAAGACAGCCGTAATTTTTTTGGCAGATGGTTTTGAAGAAGTTGAAGCATGTACCCCGATTGATTATTTAAGGCGTGCCGGCGTTTCTGTTAGCACATGTGCTCTTGGGTCTGAACGGACAGTGAAAGGGTCTCACGGTATAGCAATTGTTGCAGATACGACCGTTGATCTGTTGGCGCCCGCAGCACAGTGGGACGCGGTGCTGTTGCCGGGAGGTATGCCCGGAACGGCGCATTTGGCCGATTCGCCCTCCGTAGGAACCTTTGTTCAAGCTATGCAAAGCTATGGAAAGATCGTTGCAGCAATCTGTGCAGCTCCTGCGTTGGTCCTTGCTCCCCTTAATATGCTCAAAGGAAAAAAATATACCTGCTTTCCCGGTTTAGAGGACAAAGTTACAGAAGCTTTCTGGAGTGCAGACCGAGTCGTCGTTGACGGTAATCTTATTACAAGCCGGGCAGCCGGAACAGCCGGCGAATGGGCAGCGGCGATCATACATGCCCTCTGCGGAGCAGAAGCAGCTCAACGTATCAGCGCAAACGTACTACTCGGTAGAGCCATTTAATGCTCAGCATTGGTCACCAGGACCCGCGATTGGTGAAAGGCAACTCCTTTCAGTTTTATGTTCATACCGTGTTCTTGTTCGATAAGAACAATCTGCCCTAACAGTTCAATGGGTTGTTCAATGTTTACCGGAATAGCAAAATCAAATTCAACCGGTACAATACCTTCAATAACGTTGCCGCTGTTGTAACCGATCAGAAAACTAAAAGACGTGGATTCCTGTTGTGCGTTAAGATTCGCTGCTTTCCCCTGCCACCGAACATAGCAATCACGGTATAAAAGCGGTTCAGCAAGTACTTCACTGTATGTGAAATGATCTTTAAGGGAATCAAACGTTGGTTCTTGTATATAACTCCACAGGATACGCGCCTTTGTTTTTATTGATTCCGGTGCATTTGATTCAAATATTCGATTGAGTTCCACTTTAGCCTTTTCGTCATGGTATTCGTTAAAAAAGCTTCTGGCTCGTTCATAGTGGTCAACAAACTGCTGTTGATTCATCGTGTAGGTATATGTACCGTCTCCTTGGGGATTTTCAGTTTTTTCTTCCCATGTCAAAGCGCTCGAATCAAGTCCTTCCCGTTGATTAAAGAAAGGAATGTTCAGGACATGAAACCGTACTAACAAGAAGAAACTTGCCGCAGCTATCAATGCAACTGTTAAAAACGAAATGATTATGCGCGATGCGGTCACCGGTATATCGGGAATCGGGGGATATAACTTTTTTAATTTTCCCGACTCAACGAAGGTTACGAGATCGTCCGTTCCTGCAAATTTCCGGATAACTTTAAGAGCTTGCTTTGCAGTGCTGTTATGTTCGTCAACTTCAAGTACTTCCAGATAAAGATCAACGGCTCTATCGGTTTCTTTCCGGCGAAGATATAACACCGCTATACCAAGAAGAACCCATGGGTCTCGCATTTTGATGTCGCGGGCAACTTTAAAATAGGTGAATGCTCCCCCAAAATCTCCCGCATTCAAACAAACTAACCCTAAGAGATAATGATAATTAAAAAAGCCACGATAACGCGTCACCTCAGGTTCAAGAATCTTGAGAGCTTTGGTATATTTACCTCGTTTGAGGTAGCGTGCGGCTTTTGCCATAAGTGGATCGAGTACTGGCTTCACAACCTTTTCAATAAGTAGCATTGTAGAAGTCTTAAAGGAAAAATACAAGCTGTGAAAATTAACACGGATATTAACCTGAAGACTGTAGTCCATACAGTAGACCTAAGCGGCAGTTCTTTAAACACTCCCGCGATTGTTGCAGCAACAAATGCATATACGGTTCTCTACAAACCGTCTGCACTCCATACGGTACCGCTTCAAAAGGCGTCACAAAAAAGTTTGTTCGATTGGTGCATAACACAGTTTCCAGAAGTACAATCAGTGCGGGGAAAGCTTCCGTGGGAAGGGGGTATCGTTCACCGGCTCGATTATCACACAAAAGGTCTTGTGCTGTGCGCCCGAACTCAAGCAGCTTTTGACGCACTGTGGGAGCAGCAGGATGCCGGGCTTTTCTATAAAGAATATAGGGCGCGGAGCGCACATACACCGCTTAAGGAGCTTCCTCCCGGTTTTCCGGAACAACCGCCCGTACAGAAAGCTCCCTTTGATATTCACAGTGCGTTCCGCCCCTTTGGTATTAAGCGTCAAGCTGTCCGTCCGGTGTTGTCCCCAAGTGATCGGCAGTATCAAACAGCCGTCCTCGACTGTTTTCAACAAGACGAAGCTCTCGTGTGGACGGTGGGGTTATACCGCGGGTTCCGCCACCAAATACGCTGTCATTGTGCGTGGCTTGGGTACCCGTTAATCAATGACTCGCTGTATGGTTACGAGAGAACGGATAATGATACTGTCGATCTCTGTGCGTACAAATTGCAGTTCCGCGACCCTGAATCTGCCGTTGAACAGACCGTTGTTCTCCGCATTAACTTTTAAAAACAAGCTGATCTCCCGAGGCAGTAACGCGGACTTTTGTACCGTCCGGAATAGTTCCTGCGATAATTGCCTTTGCAAGCGGATTTTCTAACTCATTCTGAATCGTACGTTTAAGCGGACGAGCGCCGAATTGCGGATCATAGCCGTGATTTGTCAAAAGCTCAAGTGCAGCTTCATTAAGGTCAAGGCTGATATTCCGCGGAGCAAGCCGTTCCCGAACAAAGCCCAATTGTATGTCAATAATACTGCGGATCTCTGCCCTTCCCAGCCGTTTAAAGATAATCGTCTCGTCAATGCGGTTCAAAAACTCCGGCTTAAAATGCTCTTTCAACAGTACTGCAAGCACCGACTGTAGTTCTGCTTCTTCTTTTGATTCGAGAATATACTCTGAGCCGATATTACTCGTCATAATAATAATGGTATTTCTAAAATCAACGATCCGCCCCTGACCGTCCGTCAAACGGCCGTCATCAAGGAGCTGCAGAAAGATATTAAAAATTTCCGGATGCGCCTTTTCAACTTCGTCAAACAGTATCACACTGTAAGGACGCCGCCGGACAGCTTCGGTAAGCTGCCCGCCCTGTTCGTAGCCGATATAGCCGGGCGGCGCTCCAATAAGCCTGGAACTGTCATGTTTCTCACCATATTCGCTCATATCAACCCGGGTAAGCGCCCGCTCGTCATTAAACAAAAAAGCAGCAAGAGTCTTTGCCAGCTCTGTTTTTCCCACTCCCGTCGGTCCCAAAAAAAGAAAGGAGCCAAGCGGACGGCTTGAGTCAGATAAACCGGCTTTGTTGCGCCGTATCGCGTCCGCAACCGCTTGTACCGCGGTGTCTTGTCCAACAACCCGCTGACTCAATACATGCTCCAAATCCAGATATTTCTGTAATTCGCTTCCCAGCATCTTTGCAACCGGAATCCCCGTCCATAGCGACACAACAGAAGCAATATCCTCTTCAGATACTTCTTCACGGAGTAACTTTTTTCCTTCAGGGTCTGCTGAAAGTTTTACGGTTAATTCACTCATGCGCTTTTGAACAGCGGGGATTTTCCCATACTTAACTTCAGCGGCACGGGTATAGTTTCCTTCCCGTTCATAGCGGGTTTCTTCGATATTGAGTTCTTCAAGTTCTTGCTTAAGCTTGCGTATCTGTTGAATACTCGCCCGTTCCTGCTCCCACTGTCCGGTCATTTCGTCACGGCTCTTCTTCAGTCCGGCAATCTCATGCTCTAATTTTTCCCGTTTCTCTTGAGACACGGTATCTTCTTCATGTGCAAGGGCTTGGCGCTCAATAGACCGTTGTAATATCTTGCGCTCTATTTGATCGAGTTCGGTCGGTCGGCTATCTAATTCTATTTTTAATCTGCTTGCCGCTTCGTCAACGAGATCAATAGCTTTGTCCGGCAGAAAGCGCGCCGTGATATAGCGGTCTGACAACGTTGCCGCTGCAACGAGCGCTTCATCTTTAATACGGACGCCATGGTGTACTTCATACCGTTCTTTTAATCCGCGTAAAATGGCAATAGTGTCTGATACTGACGGAGGAGCTGTGTACACTTGCTGAAAGCGCCGCTCAAATGCCGCATCTTTTTCGATATACTTTCGGTATTCATCGAGCGTTGTTGCACCAATACAGCGCAATTCCCCGCGTGCAAGGGCAGGCTTTAAAAGGTTAGAGGCGTCTGTTGCTCCTTCAGCCGACCCAGCCCCAATTAAACTGTGAAGTTCATCAATAAAAAGAATAATAGACCCGTCGGACGATTGCACATCGTTGATAACCGCTTTCAGGCGCTCTTCGAATTCGCCGCGGAACTTTGCCCCTGCAACAAGCGCTCCCAGATCAAGGGCAAGTAACTGCTTTCCTTTGAGACCTTCAGGCACATCTCCGGCAACAATCCTTCGTGCCAAGCCTTCAACAATAGCTGTTTTCCCCACCCCCGGCTCTCCAATTAAGACGGGATTATTCTTTGTCCGCCGAGATAACACTTGCATAATGCGGCGTATCTCTTCGTCCCGCCCAATAACCGGATCAAGTTTCTCTTGTCTTGCAAGTGCCGTTAAGTCCCGGCAATACCGTGCTAACGCCTGCAAAGTTGTTTCAGGGTCCTGATTGTTTACGTGCTTTTTGCCCCGTATCCGTTCAAGCACCCGCCGAATAACCGGTTTTGTAATGCCGAACTTTTTTAAGAGATCGGCTGTTTTCCCTTCGATCAGCGTTAATGCAATCAATATATGCTCGGTTGAGATATAGTGATCGTTTAAATCATGCGCTTCATCTTCAGCTTTTACCAAAGCTTTTGACGTTGCGGACGAATAATACAGTTGAACGCTTTCCCCGTGGACACGCGGATTGTCTGTAACAATAGCTGAAATCTCTATTGCTAAGGCTGTTCCGTCTATTTCCAGCTCCTTGATAATCATCGGTACCATACCGTCTTTCTGCTGAATGAGTGCAAGCAGCACATGCGACAGTTCAACCTGTGCATGGTCGTCGCGTTGAGCAATCCGTGTTGCTTCTTGTATAGCTTCTTGAGCTTTATTTGTAAGTTCCATATTAAATAGTTTAAAAGTATTTAATAGTTTTAACTAGCTAAAAAGAGAATACTCCCGCCGGTTCTTTAATCGGTTCCCCGATGTCAGTACGGGAGTCCCCGAAGTCTGTCCCCGTTATAAGAATCAAGCTTTATCTGTCAGTTCCCTATTAAATGGTTTAAAAATATTTAATAGATTTAATGAGCTAAAAAGAGAATGCTCCCGCCGGTTCTTTAATCAGTTTCCCGACTTCAATGCGGGAGTCCCCGATGTCTGTCCCTGTTATACGAATCTCAATATGGGAGTCCCCAAGGTCTGTCTTCCTGAGCAGTTAAAAAAGAAGGACTCCCGCAAGTTCTTTAATCGGTTCCCCGATTTCAGTGCAAGGATCACCGAGGTTTGTCCCCCTGAGCAGTTAAAAAAGAAGGACTCCCGCAAGTTCTTTAATCAGTTACCCGATTTTAGTGCAAGGATCACCGAGGTCTGTCCCCCTGAGCAGTTAAAAAAGAAGGACTCCCGCTTGTTCTTCCACCGGTTCCCCGATTTCAGTGCGAGGATCACCGAGGTTTGTCCCCCTGAGCAGTTAAAAAAGAAAGACTCCCGCAAGTTCTTTAATCGGTTCCCCGATGTCAGTGCGGGAGTCCCTGATGTTTGCCCCTGTTATAAGAATTCTAGTACGGAAGTCCCCGATATTTGTCCCCCTTATACAAATCTCAATGCGGGAGTCCCCGATGTCTGTCCCTGTTATACGAATCTCAATATGGGAGTCCCCAAGGTCTGTCTCCTTGAGCAGTTAAAAAAGAAAGACTCCCGCAAGTTCTTTAATCGGTTCCCCGATGTCAGTGCGAGGGTCACCGAGGTCTATCCCCCTGAGCAGTTAAAAAAGAAGGACTCCCGTAAGTTCTTTAATCGGTTTCCCGATTTCAGTGCAAGGATCACCGAGGTTTGTCCCCCTGAGCAGTTAAAAAAGAAGGACTCCCGTAAGTTCTTTAATCGGTTCCCCGATTTCAGTGCAAGGATCACCGAGGTTTGTCCCCCTGAGCAGTTAAAAAAGAAAGACTCCCGCAAGTTCTTTCATCGGTTCCCCGATTTCAGTGCAAGGATCACCGAAGTCTGTCCCCCTGAGTAGTTAAAAAAGAAGGACTCCCGCAAGTTCTTTCATCGGTTCCCCGATTCCAGTACAGGAGTCCCCGATGTCTGTCCCTGTTATACGAATCTCAATATAGGAGTCCCCAAGGTCTGTCCCCTTGAGCAGTTAAAAAAGAAGGACTCCCGCAAGTTCTTTAATCGGTTCCCCGATTCTAGTGCGGGAGTCCCCCATGCGGTTAATCCCGCGCCCCAAACAGCACGGGAGCAGCCTTGATCGTCAAGGGATAATGGCGCTTATAATTTCGCTCCACGGTCCCTTTTCCCCCTTTGCATTTTCCCATCGAAGACAGAGATACAAAGACTTACCCCGTTGACTTTCATCAAAGATGAACGTATGGGGGCTTTTTGTATCAAAAGCTGAATTCTTTAGCTCGTCCACCGAGATAGGCTGTTTGCTCAGAAGCTCCCAGCGGATTTCTACCCCGTGAACGCCGGCAGGCTTTGCACGCCGTCCGCTTCCGCTATCCCGGAATTTAACCTTCAACTGACGGATCATAGAGCTGTCGGTCTCTGCTTCCGGAAACGTTGTCGGCGCTGGAATCGGCGTTGGCTTCCGATCGTGTACCGTGATATTCATGGCAACGCGGTCGGTGTCTACCACTGCAGGATTAAATGCAAGGTACGCCTTAACATAAGAACGAAGCGCGGTCTCAAGAATAGCACGCGTTTCATTTTTATAGAGTACATCTACCTTCCCACGGTTTGGATTATGCGCTGCTTCATAGGCTTCGGCATAGTTTGCAAGCAGATGTGCAAACAATGGTCGCGGATCAGGTATCTGCCACGCCTCATAATGAGCAACGATATAGAGGTAGAGGTTATTTACCCATGCAAGAAAGGCATCATCCGGCTTGGGTACATAATCTGTACTCACTCATTCCTCCTTTACAACAAGATTATTTCCGCTAACTCTTTAATACTACTCTTTACATATCGGATCATGCAACTCATTTCTTAAGCATTATCACTTAATATAATACTTGCACGTTTTAGCGTGCAGCCCTATACTCTTTATCTTTTTGCTATAGCGCTTTATTTTTTTACTATAGCCTTTTATCTTTTTACTATAGCACTTTATCTTCGGGCTATAGCCTTTTGTTTTCGGGCTGTAGCCCTTGACCTTTGGGCTGTAGCACTTTATCTTTTTACTATAGCACTTTATCTTCGGGCTATAGCCCCTTACTTTAGTGCTGTAGCCCTTAACATTCGGGCTATAGCCCTTGACATTTGGGCTGTAGCACTTTATCTTCGGGCTATAGCCTTTTGTTTTCGGGCTATAACCTTTTATCTTTAGGCTATAATCTTTTATCTTTAAACTATGACCTTTTATCTTTTTGTTATAACCCTTTATCTTTAGGCTATAACCTTCGTTCTTTTAGCCGTAACCTTTGATTCTTAACCTATAGCCTTAAATTTTTATACAATAACTTGAATATGTCAAGCTTTAACACCTTGTTTTTGATGAATAGCCATTAATAGGTAGTTCACTACCTTTGAACTTTTCCATACAGTTGCTACTTTTTTGATTATAGTTATTAATATGTGGCTCATAGCCTTTGAATTTTTCCATGCAGTTTCTGTCTTTTAGGTTCTAACCATTAATATGTGGTTCATAGCCTTTAGATTTTTCTATGCAGTTTCTGTCTTTTAGGTTCTAGCCGTTAATATATGGCTCATAGCCTTTGGAATTTGCTATGCAGTTTCTGTCTTTTAGGTTTTAGCCATTAACATGTTATTCATTACATTTAGATTTTTTTGTGCAGTTGCTCTCTTTTAGGTTCTAGCCGTTAATATGTGGCTCATAGCCTTTAGATTTTTCTATGCAGTTTCTGTCTTTTAGGTTCTAACCATTAATATGTGATTCATAGCCTTTAGAATTTGCTATGCAGTTGCTACTTTTTGGATTCTAGCTATTAACATGTTATTCATAGCCTTTAGAATTTGCTATGCAGTTTCTGTCTTTTAGGTTCTAGCCGTTAATATGTAGTCCATAGCCTGTAGATTTTATCGTGCAGTTGCTACGTTTTTGATTATAGTTATTAATGAGTAGTTCATAGCCTTTGAATTTTTTCGTGCAGTTGTTACCTTTTGGATTCTAGCCATTAATGAGTGGTTCATAGCCTTTGAACTTTTCCATGCAGTTGCTACGTTTTTGATTATAGCCGTTTATGAGTGGTTCATAGCCTTTTGATTTTATCGTGCAGTTGCTACTCTTTTGATTATAGCTATTAACGTGTAATTCATAGCCTGTAGATTTTTCCGTGCAGTTTCTGTCTTTTAGATTATAGCCGTTAATATGTGATTCACTACCTGTTATTTTTGCTTGTTTCTCAGAACGGGCGCCTCCATAGCCGCGCTCCGTTTGCGGTGTCCGCACTGCCGCTAGTGAGCCGATCTATGCCGGCAGGGATTTAAAAAGAGCGGACAATGCAGACATCGCGAAGCTTATCTAGCGCTGAAAGAACTGTCTTAATGACGGAACAATGCTTTGAATAAAGGTTTTTAAAGGGAGGGTTTGAAGCCACAGTTTTCCCGGTCCGCTTACGATAGTGTGGAATAAGCCTTCTCCGCCGGCAAGGATATTTCCAACCCCTTTAACCATCTCTACGTCAACAGAGACGCTCGCTTCGGCAAAGGCAAATGCCCCCGTATCAATGAGCAACTGCTCGCCTGCTTTTAAATTCTGCTGAACTATCGAGCCTTCTATCTCCAAAAACACAGTGCCGAACCCGCTGAAGCGCTGTAATAAAAATCCTTCGCCGCCAAAGAAGCCCGCTCCCAGCTTTTTTTGAAAGGCAATATCCATATTAACCGTTTTTTCTGCCGCTAAAAACGCACCTTTTTGTGCGATAATGGGCTGACGCTCAACGTCAAGGGGAATAATTGTCCCCGGAAGGCGCATGCCGAATGCGATAGTCCCCTCGCCCCCTTCGGCAGTATAGGTATTTTGAAAGAGCGACTCCTGACTAAGCGCACGGGAAAACATCTTTCCAATGCCCCCGCCGGTATCTGTCCCCATACGCATAGTCCGTGACATCCACAGCATAGCTCCGGGCTGACAGACAACTTGTTCCCTATTTAATATCTCGCAAATGACCACCGGAAACGGATTCCCTTGTATTGTATACCGCATATTCTCCTCCTTTCTCTCTACACCGGTCATACAGTTCATATAAGCTTTGCGGTATCTTTGTCTAGTACATACTTGTGCAGCGTATCCATGAAGCAAAGAAACGCAGGGGATGGCTCTTTGATTCTTTACTAAAAGCTATGAATACCTACGGTAGGCGCACTGCCCGCGACAGGGTAGCGCTCTTTATCTGTTCAAAGCCGTTTACAGTGAACAAAATCTTTCCCCAGCGGATAAAAAAAGCCGATACCGCTAATCTTTGCGGTACCTTTGTCTCGTACATACTTATGCAGCGTATCCATGAAGTGAAGAGACGCAGGGGACGGCTCTTTGATTCTCCGCCGAAAGCTATGAATACTTACGGTAGGCGCATTGCCCGCGACAGGGTAGCGCTTTTCACCCGTTTAAAGCTGTTTACAATGAATAAAATCTTTCCCTAGCGGATAAAAAAAGCCGATACCGCTAATCTTTGCGGTATCTTTGTCTCGTACATACTTATGCAGCGCAGCCATAAAGCGAAGAGACGCAGGGGACAGTCCTCTGATTCCCTATTAAAAGCTATGAATACCTACGGTAGGCGCACCGCCCACGACAGGGTAGCGCTCTTTATCTGTTCAAAGCCGTTCACAGTGAACGAAATCTTTCCCCAGCGGGCAAAGGAAGCTGATACCGCCGCCGAAAGGTCTACTGTCGGCTCTTTTGCGCTGTAATCGATCCATTGAAGACCGGCTTTTACCTGTATACCAGCGTATACGTAAGAAACAGTTGCGCCTGCGCCTATAGAATACATGGACTGTGCAATGTCCGGAATCGGAAGCGGACAAGGAATAGCTTCGGCAGCAGCACGGCTCACGTACTGGAGCGAAAAACTGGAGATCACCTTCCACCACAATAGCCCAACGGAAAGCTTATACTGATCCTCTATACGGTTGATATCTGAAGCGTCTCTTTTCAAGGAGAGTGACACCCGCGACGGTTTGATGAAAAAGGGAAACGCAGCGGGAAAGTGATAGTATATATACAAAGAGCCCCGTTCAAACGAGTCTCCGTACTGTGCTGCACGGAAGTCACTGTTTATTCTCAACAGTGCCTGTTGCTTTCCATACCATTCCCCTTTGACAGCAGTGCGGAAAGCGGAACCGGTTGCGCTGCCGTCCCGTCCTACAAAGCGCGGACCCGCTCCGTCTACAGCAAGCGAAAAACGCCACGGACGGTCGCCCACCCGGAGAGCGGCATTGAAATAGAGATCGCGTCCATACGCAAACGTATCAGATAATGCCGTATCAAAGCTAAGGGCAAAGCGCGGCGTGTTGACGAGTACATTAAAAGCTTCAAGGCGGAAATCCCGCTCCGGAAGGGGCGGACTCGTTGAAAACCATGTCGAAGCACGGCGCGCTTCTAGCTGCTGTCCCGTATGCAGCGCCTCTATCCGGACCGTAGTTTTAGCACGCTGTACCTCAAGTCCGCCGCTCAACGTCATGAAAAAGAGCGGATCAAAGAATGTGGAAACAAAAGCGCGCACATTCCCCCACGGACTTTTAAAGAGCGGAGTGCCGATATACCCGTACAGAGACGGCTTTTTTGTGAGCGAGGAAAAAGCTGTACTTAATGCAGCCTGTGACGGGCGGTGTGATTCAACGAATATGCTTTTGCCGAATGGCGACTTTAACCGTGCGGCAAGCCCATACTCAGTGATAACCCCATACAGTAACCGTGAATTGCTTGCATTGTGATATAATCCCGCAGAAAATGCGGTATTTCCTGCCCCTATTTCATCGATAGGACGTTTATCCGTTAATTGTACTGTTCCGGTAAATCCGTAATAACCCAATGACGCGCTGAACCGATTGAGGAGATTCGCTTCATAGCCGACAGAACCGTTCCAAGAGATGCGCCAGAAAGGAATTTCCGCGCTCAGCCGGTTGCCGCATACCAACAAACCGGCACAAAAAAAGAGTATTCGCATACTCCTTTAACAGATAATCTGCTTGACTTGATTCACAATCTGTACTACACTCTCTATCAACGGGCAATAGCGCAGTTGGTTTAGCGTACAAGTCTGGGGGACTTGGGGTCCCCGGTTCAAATCCGGGTTGCCCGATTCAGATGCACATAGTTTAAATACCGCTGAGCTTCTCTCAGCGGATCGTAGCTAGTACAGCACAAATCATTAAATCACTGACAACAGATTCACTCCACAGTTCTAACAGCTTTTTAATAAAACGTTAACGAACAAAGTCGGTTAATATTTTTGCATTATGCGGAACTTGAATACCATGTTCTTTAGCTACGGCAATACATTTCAACAACCATGCCATATTTTTCCCAATGTTGTACATAGTCATTAACCCCTCTTTATCCTGCTGTACGTCTTCCGGCTGGCGGCCGTACACATGATTCCAGTAAGTAGAAGAAACAACAGGCATAGAAACAATCGTGAAATACTTATTGATTACATCAAACGAAGCGGTTGTACCTGCCCGTCTTGCACTCAGCACCGCAGCGGCAGGTTTGAATGCAAAATGCTGCCCTCCGGAATAAAACGCACGATCCAGCACGGTCAATAACCGTGCGCTTGGATGTGCATAATACACCGGAGATCCAAAGACAAAACCGTCGCATGTTTGAGCTTTTTGTACAAGGTCATTCACAATATCATCAAAAATACAGCGTCCCGTTTCTCTACATATATGGCATGCAATACAGTCGCTGAGCGGCGTATTTCCGATAAAGAAAATCTCCGTCTCTATCTTTTCCTCAGTCAATGCCCGCACTACTTCATGCAACGCAGTAGCGGTACAACCGTTATTTCTGGAACTTCCATTCACTAATAATACTTTCATAGCACACTCTCTTTAAGAATATTTTTGCACCAAGACACATTAACATTCGTAGTTTTATCCGGTATGTATACGGTTGTCAAGGCATATTGTGCGAGGTTTAATTTATTGTTTTCCGCACAATAGTATTATCTTTATCCAATTCATATTCTTTTTTATTTTTAAAATAATTACCGAGGCGCTTTATTATTTTACCGCCGATGACATAGTTTGATAAATCAAAATCCGGTTTAATTTGCTTTAAATACGGAATGATTTTATTCATTTGAACCCAACCGTCTTGATTTGGTAAATTTTCAACGGCCTTACTCATTAAAACATCTAAAGGTTCTTCAATATTATTTTTTATTTCTTCTTTGTCTGTTTTATTATCAGTATCTTCCATTAAATTATCGTTTAAATAAATAAACTCATTGCATGCATTTACAAATGCTTTAATGGCTTTTCTTTCTCCAAGCCCAATGACAGTTTTTCCTTTTTCCCTAATCCGCTGAGCTAAGCGGGTAAAATCACTGTCGCTGGATACAATACAAAAACAATCAAAAATACCTTCGTGCAAGAGATCCATAGCGTCAATAACCAAAGCAAAATCACTGACGTTTTTTGAATCTTTATTAGAAAATTGTTGTATTGCTACTAATGAAAATTCATGAATTAAACGTTTCCACGCATTGCGTTGAGTATCTGTCCAATCAGAATATATTCTTCTCACTGAGATTTGCCCATACGCAGCAATACTTTCAAATATTTTCTGTAAATATTTATATGAAATATTTTCAGGATCAATCAAAACTGCAATATTTGAAAACTCATTTTCTTTCATTATGATATTCCTTTGTGAAAGCTTTAATTTCCATATTGATAATGGTATACCCCTTTGTGATTAAAACCAAGATGTAAGGGGGACAGACCTCAACCGGCGAAGACCTTAGCGAGTAAGTCTGAGAAGGTTATTTATTATAATGTGATGAATATTGTGAAGATAATGATATAAACCTCCGAATATCCATTCTTTCACTTGTTCCACTAACCCAGCTTTCACCGGATTCTGATTAATATACCGGAATACTCTCAGAAAGTCCCCATATTTTCAATTTAACGGGGTGTACAACTAGTTTGATTCAGCAACGGGGACAGATCTCTGAATCAGAACGGCAGATTCCGATCAAGGGGACAGACCTCGAAGTGATTCTCAGTTAAGAATGACTCAGAATTAGCTAAGAATGACTCAGAATTAGCTAAGAATGACTCAGAATTAGCTGCGAGCGAGTCAGACTTAGCTGCGAGCGACTCAGAATTAGCTGCGAGCGACTCAGAATTAGCTGCGAGCGCAGAGGGTATGGGGACAGACCTCCGCGAAAAAAATTTAAAAGGCTTGACATTCTCAATTAGCGGTACTACATTAACGAGTATCATACGTAAAGGGACGCTATAATGAACAATTTAAAAGTATATAAAATAATCCCCCCCCCCCCCCAGATGATTTCCTAGCTACTATTTTCTCTTTACATCCAGGTAATGGTCTCAGGGCTACAGAAAACAGCGGTTGTTTTTGTGTGCGCTCCGGTGAAGGAGTTTTTTACATTTTTAAAAAAGTTGAAAAAATTAAAAGATTTGAAAATAATCTTGACAAAAGGAAAAGATCACGGTATAGTACTTTACAGATGGCAATAAGCTGTCTATTGTTTATGTGTCTTTTAAAGAGGACCGTAGCCAGAAGGTCTACCAAACTGAAACTGACTACGGTAAAGCGTACACGTAGTACATTGACAAACATAGTATAAAAATCCCTACATAGTCAACGTATTACGTGTTCTCCTCTTTACATAGAATCCAAGCTTGTGCTTGGGTAATATTTTATGAGGAGGACTCTATGAAAAAGAGTCTTTATTTTGGAATTGTCACCTTTGTTGTGGCAATGAGTTTTGCGTTTATTGGATGCTCCGACAAAGATGATGATACCGAGCCGGACAAGACTGCTCCGACTTTGACTGCCGGAACAACTACTGGTTTATCAGAATCAGGGGCAACAGTAAAGTTTACTTCCAATGAAGCCGGCACCTACTACTATTTAGTGTACCTTGCCTCCGTTACGGAAGGACCTTCAAAAGAAGTAGTTAAAGCTCAAAAAGATGGTACCGACGTCAAAGTCAAAGGTTCAGGTTCAGCGACAACATCAGAAACTTCTATTGAGGTCTCAGGACTGGACGCAAACACTAGCTACAAAGCGTATATTATTGTTGAAGATGCGGCAGGGAATCAATCAAAGGTTCTCGCCATTACGTTCGCTACTACTAACGAACCCGATTCCCGATCGGTATTGACCGCAGTCACCGGTTCAGATCAAGACGGCAATACTGTTGATGCTCATGAGTTGACAGCAACAGCTAAATTTACCAGTGCAGCCGCGATTCCTGCAGGAGTTACGCTTTCCGCAACAGATGACTTCACCATTACTGCTTCTGATGGATCATCAGCACCACCAGCCAATACTGTCTCGATAAGTCCAACCATTGGCATTGACACTGCCCGTACTACTGTAACCGTTACGGTAACATTTGCAGAAACAAACGCTACGACTTCTGCAAAAGCGTTCACCGTGGGCATTAATTCGAATAGCGTAAAGATCAAAAATCCTTCTTCAGGCGCTACAACCGTTACCGTTACTCAAAAAGTGGACGATGTTATTCCAGGAATCTCTGATCCAGCGCTTACTTTTGATTCTGTAACAGATGATAGTCTCGTTGTGAAATGGACGAAAGCAACCGACAATATCAGTGCCGCAGCAGATCTGACATACTTTGTGTATACCAACTCTTCAGCTTTTAGCGGCAGCACTAATGCTGAGCTTGTAGCATCTATCGAAGATGGCGATCTGGAGAACACCGGTGGAACTGCTAATATTGCTGAATTGGAAATAGAAGATTTGACTTCTGATACAACCTATTACGTCGCAGTGATAGTAGAGGACGAAAAGGGCAACAAAGCGGCCTATACTCAAAGTTCCAAGACAACAAAAAAAGCAAAGATTGAATGGGAAGATGGTGACCCCGCTTTTAGTGGTACGAGTGCCGGAGTTTTATCAGGCACGGTTACTGCGACATTATCAACAGGTGCTAGCTTTGATACCACTAATGCAATCGTTGAGGCAATCGGTAGTGCAGCAACCACTGGCGGCTACACCGTCACTCCTGCTCTTCCGACTAACGCAGAACTCGCAGCAGCAGAAAATGAAGGGGTTATTACCTTCACTTTGTCCACCACTCAGGATGAGACGGTTGTTACGGATACGTTTAGTTTCACCATTACCTTTACTGACAATGCGTTCACCGGTGGTGTAACTGCAGCCGAGGTAGTAGACTCCAGCAAGGAATTTACAGTAACATTTGAATAACAATAAGACTACCAAAGTCTTGTAAAGGCGGAGCAAAAGGCTCCGCCTTTTTTTTATTCACGGGGACAGACCTCAACAGGAATTAAATCCGCGGTCTGCAAGACTAAAACCCGGGTCTGTAAAACTAAAACCCAGGTCTGCAAGAATAAACCATGCGTCCGGAAGAATAAACTGTATGTCCGGAAAACTAAATCATGCGTCCGGAAGAATAAACCGTACGTCCGGAAGAATAAACTGTATGTCCGGAAAAATAAACTGTATGTCCGGAAGAATAAACTGTACGTCCGGAAGATTAAACCATACGTCCGGAAGAATAAACTGTATGTCCGGAAGAATAAACCGTACGTCCGGAAAAATAAATCATGCGTCCGGAAGAATAAACTGTACGTCCGGAAGAATAAACTGTACGTCCGGAAGAATAAACTGTATGTCCGGAAGAATAAACTGTATGTCCGGAAGAATAAACTGTACGTCCGGAAGATTAAACCATGCGTCCGGAAAAATAAATCATGCGTCCGGAAGAATAAACCGTACGTCCGGAAGATTAAACCGTACGTCTGCAAGAATAAACCGTACGTCCGGAAAAATAAATCATGCGTCCGGAAAACTAAATCATACGTCCGGAAAACTAAACCGTACGTCCGGAAAACTAAATCATACGTCCGGAAAACTAAATCATACGTCCGGAAAACTAAACCATGCGTCCGGAAAACTAAATCATACGTCCGGAAGAATAAACTGTACGTCCGGAAGATTAAACCGTATGTCCGGAAGATTAAACCATGCGTCCGGAAAACTAAATCATACGTCCGGAAAACTAAACTATACGTCCGGAAGATTAAACCGTATGTCCGGAAAACTAAACCGTACGTCCGGAAAAATAAAACTTAGGTCTGTACGTACAATCAAGAGCTATGAGGAGTTTTAATGCGAGCATGCATTCTTGATTAACAGAGGTCTGTCCCCAACACAGGGGTCTGTCCCCTTAGCCGAAGTCTGCGGTAAAAACTTTAGCGAGTAAGTTCGAGAACGATGTCACAATATGAACAATATTGTGAAGATAATAGTATAAACCGCCGAATATCCATTCTTTTGCTTGGGTTACCAACCCGGCTTTCACCGGATTCTGATTAATATACCGGAATACTCTCAGGAAATCCTCGCTACTTTCAATTACTCGTGCATGGAATCTGTCTCCCCATACATGCCCGGTTACCCCGTGCATCTTGTTCCATCGGATAGCGAAGACCATCTTTATCCATTTCATAATTACGGAAAGACTAACGTCTTTGTCCGGTGTTATAAGGAAATGAACATGATTGTCCATAATACAGAAATTCCATAGGTTAAACCCATATTTTCGATGCGCTTCAGCGATAATCTGTATAAGAAGAGCTTTGATAATGGGATTTTTAAGTTCCATTAACCATCGGTTTATTTCAAAGGTGACATGACAGGTGTGACCGTAAGCGATATTCCCTCTTTCTTTTCTTGCCATACAAAGTTAACGGAGTGTATAGCTAGTTTGATTCAATAATCTGTCAACTTTTTTGTCGTCATAACTCAGAGGTCTGTCCCCGTTCTCGTTTTCGGGGTCTGTCCCCCTCTTTTAGATATTTTTATTTTAATAAGGTGTACAATAAGTTCAATCACCTCTTTTCATAAAGGAGTTAATAATGGCAGGTTTCTGGTATAGTATGGTAAATGCGGTTAAAAGCGCAACGGCAGTGCTGGTAATTTCCGGCGGATTAGCATGTATTTTTTTTGTAGTTCTATTTTCAATAGTTAAAATAAAAAAATTTAATGCAAGTTTGGCAATAATAATCTCAACAACGGTGAGTTGTTTCTTGATGGTGCCGGTTATTTCTGCTTTTAATAATCTTATCGATATAACGGTTGAGGGAGCGGTACTCGATGAGGGGAAAGCAGAAATTAAAGCGCAACGGGCTGAAATAGAACGTTTAAAGGCTGAAAATAAAATCAAAGCGCTCGAACAAGAAACCTTAGATAATCGCATTAAAATGGCAAAACAATCGATAGAAATTGAAGCTTTAAATGATAATATTAATTTGCTCGAACATGCACAGCTCAGCATACAAAGTTTTGAAAAAATATTAGAGTTAGCTTTGTTGCAGACAACGTTAAAGCAAACCCTCGTAAGAAAAGAATCACTCGGTACCATAGCAACCGGGTGGGGAATACAAGCTGACTATTACGGTGACGAAGTACTGGTAGTCATTAGCCATGATATTAATGCAAAATTCGGCGTTGACCTCAACAATATAAAAATTGCTCAGATAGATCAGAATACCGTCGTTGTGTCTGGAATAAAATCTAAGTTTATTGGAACCTCGAGAAACATAACAACTATCCCTATAAAAGAAATACGGCGGATTAATTATAAAAAAGATGTTATCGACAGTATCATCGTACAAAATGATAATATATCAAAAAACAGAGCTAATAATTACGCAGACACCTATGAACGGGAATTTCAAATACGATTAAGTGAAGGGCTTGAACTGAGTTTTATGGACGAGGCAGTCGTTCAATTAGCTCAAAATTTTATAAAAGTAATGCTTGCGCCGCTGTATAAAAATATCAGATTTGAAACGAGCGGACGGCTCGACGCCGTGCCGCTTATGGAATATGTACAAAAAGAATTAAAAGATACGCATGAACGGAAAAATGCATTGCTTGATGTACAAGAAACTTTAAATGCGGCACATAGACAATTGGAAACAGAAACCCTCAAGATAGAGCAAATGCTGACGGATAGTGAGGAATAAGCTCAACTATCAGCAAAAAAGATGAAATCTCTTGCTTATGGCTGAATCATAGGCTACTGTACTCTACAAGAGTAATAAACCAAAGGTTGGAGGATAAAGATGTTAAAAAGATTAATGCTTACGGTAGTAGCGCTGTGTGCAGGGACGACTGTTCTCTGTGCATACGGTCGTGTCGACGGGTATGTCAAGGCACACCAGGAAAAACTTACGATATATGTGGTTCGTCACGGTCAAACTATTTTCAACATGATGGATCGCGTACAAGGTATTTCTGACGGAATACTTACCGAAAAAGGAATACAGGGAGCAATCGATATGGGAAAGGGTCTGCGTACTGTACCGTTCACCGCGGTATATTCAAGTGATTTAGGCCGCGCCCGTGAAACTGCCCGTCTTGCCATGGAACAAAACAACGCAACAGTCCGCTGGACGGTCAAGGAGATGCCGGAACTTCGGGAAGTGAGCTTTGGTATTTTTGAAGGGGATCCTAACCCGGAAATGTATATCGCATTGGCAAAAGATTTAGGAATTCCTATCCCGGAAGACGGTTCACTCGGTCCGATTTACGGTGCTTTAATAGAAAGACTGGGAGGTACCCAAGGCTTTTTAGAAGGACTTGCAGACTTTAACAAAAAAATAGATACCGTGTACCGCATTGCTGAAAGTTCCGGCGACGTATACGAGCGCTTGAGAAAGGGATTAAATACCATTATCTCTGAAAATCCCAACGGAGGGAATGTGATGATCGTTGCCCACGGTCAATCTATCGGCTTTTTGTTTTCTCTGATCAATGTGAAGATGCCCGACGGCGGCGGGTTGGCAAATTCCAGTGTTACGAAGATCCTGTATGACTATACCGATAAGACGTTCATTGTCGACGGTCCCGTCGGTGATATGAGTTATGCTGAAGCGGGTGCAAAAATTAATTGACAGGAAACAATATTAAGGTATAATCGTACCAACGACTTTATGTTAGGAGATTTTATGAAAAAGCGTCTAATGATTATAGGATTCGCTTTGCTTGCCGGAGCAGTTATACTGTTTGTTATAGGAAGACGGGATAGGTCGGTG
The DNA here is from genome assembly GCA_031273325.1 of Treponema sp. GTDB lineage: Bacteria > Spirochaetota > Spirochaetia > Treponematales > Breznakiellaceae > BOBG01. The sequence goes on from JAISSB010000081.1 coordinate 23,263, forward strand.
GCATCTTCGTCCGGCGAAGATGTAGATGTAGTTGTCAATTTTTATGGACATTCGGATAACGAACCAATTTTGGATAAGCTTATCGCCGAATTTAATGCCCTTAATAACGGTATTAAGGTAGTAAATCATACTATCCCCAACGACGATTACGATGATAAGGTAAAAATTCTTGTTACCGGTAATTCCAGAGAAATGGATGTCTTCTGGATCCGCACCCCCGCTCAAGCTCAACAGTATATTACGAATAATGCATTGCTGGATCTGGCTCCCTATGCGGCAGAATCTGGGCTGGATGTGACACCAATCCGCAATTCTTCTCTGAAAGGAGCGTCTGCACCGGACGGTAAGTTCTATGGACTTCCGACCACCGGTTCCTGTTGGCTATTGTTTTATAACAAGGATCTCTTTGATGCACGAGGACTTCCCTATCCGGAAAATATCACCTGGGATCAATATCTTGATTTGGCAAAACAGTTGACGTACACCGAGGGGGGAAAGAAGTATTGGGGCGGAGTCGTACCGCCGTGGAATATGAACCTCGGAGCTGCTGCTGCGGGAGAATATTTAACTGCCCCGGCGCCTATGGAAAAAACCCGTCAATATGCCGAAGTGCAGTACCGCATGTATACCGGAGATAAGAGCCACCCCGGAATTGCAGAAATGAGTGTGGGAACCTTTGATGTCAATGCTGTTTTCGAGTCTGGCAATGTGTACATGATGATCCAAGGCGATTGGGAATTTCAGTTATTAAAAACTCCTTTTACCTACGGTGTAGCTCCGCTGCCGGTGTTCCCCGGCACACCTCCGGGTTCGTCCGTTGGGCAGGCTTCGTATTTCAGTATTCCGAAAAGCGCTCCCCACCCGAAAGAAGCATATAAATTCATCGAATTCTGCACCGCCTCTTCTGCAGGTGCCACTATATATGCTCAAAGTAAGAATATTCCTTCGTATCCGAGTGACGCAGCTCTCGCCGTTTATAAAGAACTGGTAAAAGTACCCGGCATTGAGTACCGTTTTTCTGCCTCTATAGCTTCGGAACAGGGCACAGAGCCGTATTACGCTTCTATTCTTGATACCTTTGTACAGGAAATTCAGCTCTACTTGTTAGGAGAAAAATCCCTAGACCGGATGTTCAACGATTTCCTTGCTTTGAGGAAAGAAATTATTGACAACTTTTAATCGTTAATAGAGGAGAGACTATGGCGTCCACGGGAACCATGAAAAAACAGTATAGAACACCACTAAAACGAACCATGTCTCTCTCAGAGAGACAGGAAGCACTCGCAGGGTATTTGTATATCTTACCGAATTTCCTTGGGTTTCTCATCTTTACCGGGGCGCCTATTGTTATCGGTTTACTGATAAGTTTTACCAACTACAGCGGCTTTGAAGGCGCCTCTTTTGTGGGGATCACGAACTATATCAAGATGTTTCGGGATTCCCAATTTCTTTCTGCGCTCAAAAACAATATTTTCTATTCCGCTGCCAGTGTCCCGTTGACGATGCTTACGGCCTTACTTTTAGCTTTGATGCTGAACCGGGGAGTCCCCGGAGGAGGGCTTTTTAAGACCCTGTATTTTTTCCCCAATTTAACCTCTATGGTGGCAGTAAGCTGTGTTGCTATGCTCCTTTTTGAACCAGTGAAAGGACCGCTGAATCAGATGCTTATGGCTGTTGGGGTGCCGGAAGCAAATCTGCCGCAATGGTTTTTCTCTACCAAATCCGCCCTTATGACGGTGGTAATTACCGTCGTGTGGAAACAGTGCGGCTACTATATGATTATGTTTATGGCGGGATTAAAAAACATTTCTCCAAACCTCTATGAGGCGGCGCGGATAGATGGAGCAAATGCTTGGCATTGTTTTTGTCATGTCACGTGGCCTATGCTGTCGCCGACAACCTTTATGGTGACTATTTTGAGCATTATCGGTTCCTTTCAGGTATTCGATATTATCAATGTTACGACAAAAGGCGGTCCCGGCAGAGCAACGACGGTTATTGTATTCCGCATCTATCGGGAAGCATTTAATAATTGGAAGATGGGCTATGCGTCCGCAATGGCATATTTTTTATTCGTCATTATTTTGATAGTAACCCTAATACAGTGGAACGGACAGAAAAGGTGGGTAAACGATGATTAATGCTAAGAAGATATATACGACTGTCATTTTTATTATCTGTGTGTTTGTTGCCTTTGTTATGCTTGTTCCCTTCGTATGGATGTTAAGCGCTTCTTTTAAATTGAATACTGAGATATTTGCCTATCCGGTGCGGTGGATTCCTGAAGTTATCCGTCCGGATAATTACCGGACAGTATGGATTGATATTGATTTTCCTGTTTACTTTTTTAATACGGCGAAACTTGCCGTGATCATTACTGTTTTACAGCTTTTTACCTGTTCCTTGGCGGCTTTTTCCTTCTCCAAGCTCAAGTTCCCCGGACGCGACAAGATCTTTTTAGGTTATTTAGCGACGATGATGGTTCCGTGGCATGCGATTATGATCCCTCAATTTATCATTGTAAAAGGTTTAAATTTATATAATACGCACATGTCATTAATTGTCTTGCAGGCATTCAGCGCCTTCGGCGTCTTTTTACTCCGGCAGAATATGTTAAGTATTCCCGACAGTCTCCACGAAGCAGCGAAGATTGACGGCTGCAGTACCTTCAGGGTTTACTGGAATATTATTATACCGCTCAGCAAAACAGGGCTTGCAACCCTCAGTATCCTCACATTCAACAGTATATGGAACGATTATATGGGACCTATGATCTATCTTGACTCGAATAGGCTCCGAACGATTCAAATTGCCCTTGCTTCGTTCAGAGAACAGTACAGTGCTAATTACGGGGCTATTATGGCTGGTACTGTTTGTTCTATTATTCCTATTGTGATCGTCTATGTAGCGGCTCAAAAGTATATCGTTGAGGGCATCGCGTATGCGGGAGTAAAGGGTTAAAGAGTATGGAATACACCGATATAGTCCGAGGCATGGCAGACCTTGAGCGCAGTATTGCTCAGGGTCCGTACACAGACGATTGGAACAGCCTGTGCGCAGTTACAGTGCCGCAATGGTTTCGGGACGCTAAGTTCGGCATCTTTATTCATTGGGGAGTTTTTTCGGTGCCGGCCTATTCTAACGAATGGTACCCGCGGAATATGTACATCAAGGGTATGCCTGCATATACCCACCATATCAAAACCTACGGCCCTCAACAAGACTTCGGCTATAAAGATTTTATTCCGCTTTACACGATGGAACAGTTTGATCCGCATGCGTGGGCAAAGGTTTTCAAAGATGCAGGGGCGCGCTATGTGATGCCTTTGGCAGAACACCATGACGGCTTTCAAATGTATGCAAGTGCAATATCACGGTTTAATGCGGTCGAAATGGGTCCGCACCGCGATCTCTTGGGTGCATTGAGACAGGCGGTATTGGACGAAGGACTAGTCTTTGGAACATCGTCGCACCGGGCAGAGCATTGGTTCTTTTTAGGGCATGGGAAAGAGTTTGACAGCGACATACGAGAGCCTTTGAAGCGGGGCGATTTCTACTGGCCTGCTATGCCGGAGCCGGACAACCTTGACCTGTACAGTGAACCGTATCCAACGGACGAATATCTGCACGATTGGCTGCTCCGGACATGCGAAATCATTGACCGTTACCAGCCGCAGCTATTGTATTTTGATTGGTGGATTCAACACCGTGCGTTCAAGCCGTACATAAAAAAATTAGCAGCGTACTACTATAATCAGGCTGAAGCATGGGGAACAGGCGCAGCGCTCTGTTATAAATATGACGGCTTGATGTTCGGCAGCGGTATCGTAGAGATCGAGCGGGGTGCGTGTGCAGCATGTCAGCCTTATCCGTGGCAGATAGACACCCCGGTAGCACAGCATTCGTGGTGTTATGTGGAAGATCAAGCGTATAAAAAATCTGTCGACATTATCAGGGAGCTGGTTAATGTTGTGTCGAAAAATGGTAATCTCCTTTTAAATATCGGGCCTCGGGCAGACGGCATTATTCCCGAAGGGGACATGGGCATCCTCCGTGACATAGGCGCATGGCTTCGGGTAAACGGCGAAGCGATCTACGGTTCCCGACCGTGGCGGATATGCAGCGAGGGACCAACTCAAGAAACCGAAGGATTTTTTCAGGACAACGACTCTGTCCGCTACACTGCACAGGATTTCCGGTTCACCTGCAAGGGTGACTCGATCTATGCCATTGCCCTTGAGTATCCTCAGGAAGGCGCAGTGATTATCCGCTCTTTCTCATACGCGTTAGAGCCTTCCACCCCCTCATTCCGCGGTATAATCCGAGACGTCTCCATCGTAGGCTCTGCCGAAAAACCGCTTTGGAAGCATACCGGCGAAGGGCTGAGCCTTACAACCCGCACCATCTCTTCGGAATACCCGGTCGTAATCAAAATAACCATAGAATAAGGGAGACCTTTTAAAGTTTTGTGTACTACAGAAGGTCTCTGCATGAGAGTGCAGAAGGTCTCTGTCTGAAAGGGGACAGACCCCTCTTCTGTTTTTTTTTGCAACTTTCGATAAGAAAAAACAGCCTCTGGACAAGCCAGAGAAAAGAATGTTAACCCACAGGTTTATCCTGTGGGTTTTTTTTTGAAGTCTGTCCCCTTGAATAAAAAAAGGCTTCCCGCAAAGGGAA
>JAISSB010000067.1 GCA_031273325.1 Treponema sp.
GAAGCCTGTCGAGTCATCAGCAATAGCTGGGATAGTGAAGCAGGAAAATCTTGAGGTCTCCGCTTAAAAAAGCGGAACTGGAAAGAACCTCCAGCCTTTAGGCGGGAGAGTATGTCAGATGCTGTCAGATTGATATTCAATTAAAGTACGAATGTCTAACCCTAATAAATTATCTTGATAATTGAGAAACGGAAGTCCAACAACACCAAATACATCGGTTACTATTGCACCGGCTGTCGTCAATAATTCACGAGATGCTTTAAGGGTACCGCCCGTTGCAATAAGATCGTCTAATAAAAGGAGACGCGCACCGTTGGGAACGTCTTCTGGATGGATTTCTATGGTAGCTTGGGCATATTCAAGTTGATAAGTTTTTGTAAACACTTTTCCGGGAAGCTTTCCTTTTTTCCGAATCAAAATGAGCGGAATGTGCATACGGGCAGCAAAAGGGGCAGCAAAAAGAAAGCCGCGCGCTTCTACCGCTGCAACTGCATCTATTTGGCGGGTTCGATAGAGATCGACCATTGCATCAATACAGTATGAAAATGCTGAAGGTTCTGCCAAAATACCAGTAATATCGAAGAATAACACGCCTTCCTTAGGGAAATTAGGAATTTTTTTAATATGTGCGTCTAAATCAAACATTATCATTTCCTTGAACATTAACGATTCTTGATGCCCATGCTTCAAGATTTTCCATACTATCAGATAAAAATGCTTGAGGATATACCGTTAATTCCGAATCCAACAGTATACGTTTGAGATAAGCAATTGCTTGCTCAGAATCAAGAGAAAAAATACCACAAGAACGACCAGCTAAATTAACATGTTGCAGTACTTTTTCAACGTGATTAAATGAAAAAGGACTTGGCTCTTTACACCCAAAAAAATATATGTGTGCGTCAAGGAGATCGCTTCCTACAAAGGAATCGGCTTTGACAATACGGCTTTGAGAAAAAGCCGCAGCAATAAGCTCTGCCATCATTTGTATTGAAGAATCGTTATCAATTACAATAAGAATATTCGGTTCCACAAAAAGTATACTATATCTGACATCCTTTTCTGTCAACCTTTCACCTAGCTCTGGGACAAACTCAGAGGCTTGAGCTGCACGGCTTGAAACGGTGCTTATCACTTCTCCATTGAAGAATAGCCTGTCCGATTGCTTAGACAGCATGATTAAGGTGCATCCCGCTTCCGTCACCATGACGCATAGATTCTTTTACATACAGTCAAGGGGAATTTTTGTATAAGCTTAAGATTCATCTCACAGGACAAGCCGTGGGTTTTCATGTTTCCATAAAAAGTTCACTGAAAAGAAATATAAGTAGAGTTAAGGGTATGAAAGAGATCGGTTTAGAAGAAATATGCGATGTGGGAAAGCATAAAAGAATTCGATAGATTGCATGAAACCGATCCGGAGGCTGCACATGCTCTTGCTAAGGCTTCAGCTTAAGAAGCCAGGAACTGTACAGAGAAGAACCGCGGGATAATCTGCAAGCTGCTAAGGAAACAGGTGATACTGAAGAAATTGCCGTATAAAAGTATTTATAGAGGATGTTGAGGAATAAAGGCTATGGAGAATATGAGCAAAAGTTATGAACCTCCCTGTAAATATACCGAAGAGCTTATTATTGACGGAGAAAAAGTAAAAGTAGAAGAATGGAGTTCTTTTGGTGAAGATGCAAAAAGACATGTGTGTAAAAAAAGGAAAGTGACTCTTTTTGGAAGAGAGTTTGATATTTCTCTAAAAGCAATTATAGACCCAATGATCGTGCGGTATACCGGAGAAAGCGACCCAATATATTTTATCAATGGGCAGGAATATAAAGTGCTTTCCTATTAACCCGGATCCTCCTTATCACTATCGTATTGTAGACAATACCAATTTGCAAGGCGCAAGAGGCCTGCCGCACAATATTCCGTAGGCTTGTGGATATAGCCATACAATAAGACGACTAGGGGAATCAGGCTTGACGAGGCCTGCCGCACAATATTCCGTAGGCTTGTGGATATAGTCATACAATGAGACAACTAGGGGAATCAGGCTTGACAACGGTATTAGATACCACTATGCTCACCATTATATTAAATTAAGCATCTGTCTGGGGCAATAATCTCTTAATAAAAAAATAAAAATATAAAAAAATAAGAAGCCCTATGCTTTAGCTTGGGGTAGCCATGTATGGAAATAGCAGCAGCGATACGTCTTCAAAAATTTCTTGCTCAATGCGGGGTTGCCTCACGTCGGGCAGCAGAACAACTTATTCTCGATGGAAGAGTAACAGTCAACGAACAGCAGGTGCAGCAGTTAGGCACGAAAATTTCTCCGTGCGATCGTGTTTGTGTTGACGGAGTAACAGTACAGCGGGAAAAAAAATTTCATTATATTCTGCTGAACAAACCTCCAGGCTATGTATGTACGTCCGTTGATCCTCAACAAAGACCGTGCGCCATAGAACTCGTACAAAAAAATATCCATGAACGGCTGTACAGTGTAGGAAGGCTTGATTTTCTCTCTTCGGGAGCGATTATTTTTACCAATGACGGTGATTTTGCTTTAAATGTCGCTCACCCCCGATCCAATATTGAAAAAGAATATATCGTTGAAACAAGCCGACCGGTACCTGACCCTGTTATTGAGTCTTTTGCTCAAGGAATACTCGTTGAAGACATACGGTATAAAGCGATACAGATTAAAAAAATTAATCCAACTACGGTAGATATTGTTCTCATTGAAGGGAAAAATAGAGAAATTCGGCGGGTACTTTCATTTTTTCATATGCACCCGGTGCGCCTCCACCGAGTCCGCATAGGACCAGTACGGTTAGCTTCTCTTAAAGAAGCAGCTTCCCGCCCGCTTTCACCACTTGAGAAAAAACAGTTAATGCACCTATAACTATGTCTTAATGTTGTATATGATGACCCCTCCGGGAGGAGGGGATTGTCACTAGCTGTTCCGCGAGCTATGTTCTACTTCACGGTTCGACCGCTGTGACGATTCAAGCGCGTCAATATAAGATAAATTCAAGCGTCCAAGTCTATCAATTTCAATTAACTTTACTGGAATAATTTGCCCTTCACGTACTACTTCTGTTGGAGAACGGATCCGCTGACGTGAAAGTCTCGAAATATGTACTAATCCTTCTTTTCCAGACATAATCTCTACAAAAACACCGAAATCTGTAATACGTTTTATCGTACCGTTGTAAATTTTATAGAGTTCAGGATCAGAAACAATGTCCATAATTGCTCTTTTTGCTGAGTCGGCAAGCTTTGTATTTCTTGCATAAATTGTTATTGAGCCATCGTCCTCGGTGTTAATAGTTACATGGTGCTGTTCACAAATCCCTTTAATAATTTTACCACCGGTGCCGATTATCGAACCGATCTTATCGGGAGCTATTTTGAACGTTAACACCCGCGGTGCAAATTCACTAATTGCAGGAGCAGGTTTATCAATGGCATTATTCATAATGGATAAGATATGGAGCCGCCCGCGTTTTGCTTGTCCAAGAGCTTGACGCATAATCTCTGCTGAAACTCCTGCAATTTTAATATCCATTTGAAAACCGGTAATACCCTCTGCTGTTCCGGCAACCTTAAAATCCATATCGCCAAGATGATCTTCCTCACCTAAAATATCCGAAAGGATTGCATACCGTTCATCTTCGGAAATGAGCCCCATAGCAATTCCTGCAACAGGTTTTTTCATAGGAACCCCAGCTTGCAGTAAAGACAGTGTTCCGCCGCACACTGAAGCCATGGACGAAGAACCGTTTGATTCCAAAATATCTGACACAACACGGATCGTATAGGGAAACAGATCTTTTGAAGGAATCATGGGTTCAAGCGCTCTTCGCGCTAAATTGCCATGTCCAATCTCTCTCCGTCCGGTGGTAAGCCGTCCGGATTCCCCAACAGAATACGGAGGAAAGTTATAATGTAAAATAAAATGTTCGCGTTTATCACCGTCAATATCGTCGAATACTTGTTCATCAAGTACTGTTCCCAGTGTTGTTACTGCAAGAGCTTGAGTTTCTCCGCGAGTAAAAAGTGCTGAACCATGAGAGCGCGGTAAAATTCCGATTTCACAGCTAATAGGTCGAATATCTTCAAGTCCGCGGCCGTCAACGCGTTTAGCCTCATTCAGTATTGAAGAACGAAGAATGTCTGCTTGTATAGTCTCAAGAAGCGCATTAAATACCTTTAATTGCTTTTCGTCGCTGAGCAGATCAGCATACTGCGCTTCAAGGTCTTTTTTTACTTGTTCAACGGCACTGTGACGCTTTTGTTTAGAATCAGAGAAGCATGCGTCTCTTAACAGGGGATAGGCTGTGTCACGAATTGCTTGTTCACTTTCTAGTACGACAGTATTGGGGGATAACGGTAACTTTGTTCTACCGGCAAGTTTACACAGTTCTTCCTGCAGCGTACAGAATTCAACGATGACACTGTGCGCTTTTTCTAAAGCGGCGATCATAACTTCTTCACTTGCTTCATGCGCCCCTCCTTCAACCATAGTAATTCCATCTTTCGTGCCTGCGACAACGATTTCCAATGTAGAACGGTCGATGAGATCTGTTGAAGGATTCACTATTAATGCTCCGTCGACTTGGCATATTCGCACTCCGGCAATGGGTCCGTTGAAGGGAATATCTGAAATACAGACGGCAGCAGAGGAAGCAAGAATAGCTAAAATATCCGGCGGATTCATTTGATCCGTTGAAAGTGTTGTTGGTACCAGTTGAATATCACGACCAAAACTCTTTTCAAAAAGAGGACGCATAGGCCGATCAATGAGACGGCTGATTAAAATCTCTTTGTCACGCGGCCGTCCTTCACGTTTAATGAAGCCGCCCGGAATTTTCCCTGCTGCATAATACTTTTCATTGTAATCAACCGTCAAAGGAACATAATCAAGTCCCTCAACTGCTTCTTTTGTACAACAAACCGTTGCAAGAACGACAGTCCCTGCATACTGAACCACTACTGCTCCGTTTGCTTGTTTCGCAATACGTCCGGTTTCAAGCGAAAGCTCAACACCGGCAATCTGAATTGATACTTTTTGAATCATTATTTGCGCAGACCTAGATCCTTTATCAAAGCTCTATAACCGTCCAGATTCGTCCGTTGAATGTATTTTAAAAGCCTTCGTCGTTGCCCAACTAAGATCAACAAACTTCTCTGCGCTGAGGTATCTTTTTTAAACTTTTTACAATGTGCGGTTAATTGACCGATACGTTCTGTTAACAAAGCAATTTGAACCTCTGACGCTCCCGTATCACCGTCATGTTTACCAAATTTACTCACAATATCCACAGTTTTTTCTTTACTTAAAGCCATAGTTACTCCTTTAGAATTATTCATCTTATACTATAGCTTAAGCTAGATCAAGGTTGTGTATTATGTCTTTTCAATCAAAGCTATATTAAATTTTCACGTGCATTTTTTATACACAGTTGTTAGTATTTAATGAGTGAATCCATATTTTATTTTCTTTAATAGTTAATTGAGCATATTTTAGTTGTGTACCGTAATATACCGGAAGCATATACGCTCCGTCCGGTGGGATCAAAAATCCCGATTTTTTAAGCGTAAAAGAGCCGTCTTTTTCTTCTTTAAAAAGTTCCAAATCGAGTATAAACGGTCTTCCTAAAAGTTGTTCAGCTTCAATAAAATCAGATCTGAGAATAGCATTCCGGATACGGCTTGAATGAATAATTTCTCCCTTCGATAACAACGGTTGGATAATTTCAACAGAACAGCCGCAAGGTTCACATACCGTTTGAATGGTTTGTGCGTCGATATTTTGTTGATAGCCGCAACGAAAATCATTTCCAATGGCTAAATATTGCATTCCTTTATCCATTAATACGTGCATAAAACTTATACCGTCCATAGCACGGAATGTTTGAGAAAAATCAATAAGTACTGTTCGTTGAATACCCATAGTTTCGAAAATTTCTAATTTTCTCTTTACGCTATAAATATCTCCGGAGAATGAACGAAATATTTTCTTTGGATTTGTATTAAAAGTAAGTACTGTCGGAAGCTGACCGCGGCGAATGACCGATTCGAGTAATAGCTGGTGGCCGCGGTGTACGCCGTCAAAAACTCCCACTGTGAGAGCGCAAATCTGCGGCTTTTCTGCTAAAAAATCGTGCCATTCAAGAATGTGCATACACATATCCATAGCGCCACTGTTTTGTATTATCCGGTTCAACTATTGCAAGAAACGTACCGTCGTTCCGAAAGAGTGCAAGCGGTTTACCGTCCGGCGGCGCTAAAAAATCAATTTTTTTCCCATGTAGTACCGTGTGAATATGCTGTTCGGTATTAACATACTGTACCGGTATATCGAGCGCATGAAATAAATCCGCATCTATTGGTTTTAAAAGATTTTCATGAGCTTCACTGAGAGAAAAACCTGCAATGGCTGTACGATTAAGCGCACTTAAATGGGCGCAACTGTGAACTGCGTGTGCAATATCCCGTGCCAATGAACGAATATACGTACCTTTCGAACAATGAATAGCTAATTGTGCAACGGGTGGTTTGTAGGATATCAATGCTAGCGAATATATGGTCACCGGACGGGCAGGAGGTATAACGGGAGTTCCACTTCGTGCATAGTCAGAAGCTCGCTTTCCATTGATATGAATAGCTGAATATTCAGGGGGAATCTGCACCAATGAACCGCGAAACTGTGCCATGCATGCCCTTAAGCTTTCTTCTGTTGGAGGTTCAGATTCATATAGTACTTTTCCATAGGGGTCAAGGGTATCCGTCTCGATACCAAATCGAATAGTTGCTTCATATTTTTTGTCTTTATTCGTAAACCACTGAGCGAGGCGAAGCGCTTTTCCAACCAGTACAACCAGTAAGCCGGTAGCAAATTTATCTAAGGTACCAGTATGCCCAACTTTTGTTGTAGCAAAACGCTCTTTCACTTTTTCTAATGCTTGAAATGAAGTTTGCTCCTCTTTTTTAGAAAGGAGCATATAACCAGAACAATCAATCAACTCATAGCCCCTAGGGGAATCGGACCCCTCTTTTAAGATTGAGAATCTCATGTCCTAACCAATAAACGAAGGGGCCATAGTTCCCCAGGGAGGATTTGAACCCCCACAAGCAGATCCAGAGTCTGCGGTGCTACCATTACACAACCGGGGAATGTTTTTTATACTATTCTATATACAAAAAAAATGTCAAGTACTTTGTAAATTTTGTCAAGAAAGTTGTTCACCTCTTCAAATCGCGGGTATACAGCAAGCCGCAGTTCCGCATTCAGCAGGGCGCTCTTTGTAGCTTTGACAAATGTGATTCTTAGTTAGAATTGAGTGATTCATGATCTAAAACTAGAAAATCCTAGCTCAGAAGGAGGAAATCCTAGCTCGGAAGGAGAAAATCCTAGCTCAGAACCAGGAATTCCTAGCTCAGAAGGAGAAAATCCTAGCTCAGAACCAGGAATTCCTAGCTCAGAACCAGGAATTCCTAGCTCAGAAGGAGAAATTCCTAGCTCGGAACCAGGAATTCCTAGCTCAGAACCAGAGGTCTGTCCCCTTTAGTCATTCCCATTATGATTCGAGGTCTGTCCCCTTTAGTCATTCCCGTTTTGATTTAGAGGTCTGTCCCCTTCGCTACCCATTATGATTCGGAGGTCTGTCCCCTTCAGTTATACCCATTGTGATTTAGAGGTCTGTCCCCTTTCAGTTATTCCCATTATGATTCAGAGGTCTATCCCCTTCAGTCATTCACATTATGATTAGAGGTCTGTCCCCTTCGCTCGTTGTTCACCCTTGAAAATAAAAAAACTCTTCCGAAGAAGAGTTTCCCTAAGAATGTATGAGGTCTGTCCCCTCAAAACTACACCTTAAACTTGGATACCTCAGCTACCAATGCGCTTATCCGTTCCCGATTGTCTATGCTGATCCCGGCTACCCGATCCATCGAACTGTTGATCTGTTCTGCTCCTGTTGCTATCTCGTTTACTCCGCCGGTTATCTCTTCTGTCAACTGTTCCAAACTTCGGCTCTCTCCTATCACTTCCCGACTCCCCTGCATCATTTCATTTGCATTCTGTTTTACCTGTTCCGTCATCTCTTTCAGTTGACTTATCGCTTCCAAAATAATTTTACTCCCTACTTCTTGTTCTTCCATTGCGTCTTTTACCGCTTTCTCCTGTTCCGTCACTGTCTGTATCCCCGACCCTATCACTTCAAATTTTGACAACACTCCTTCGGTCGATCTCGTAATCTTGTCTATCGAATCTTTGATCTTTTTCAGTACAACGCTGATAGTTTTTGATTGAGACGATGAGGACTCTGCTAATTTTCTAATTTCATTAGCAACGACAGCGAAGCCTTTTCCTGCTTCTCCGGCGTGGGCTGCTTCAATGGCAGCATTCATAGACAAGAGATTTGTTTGGCTTGAGATATTTTCCATAACTGCATTGATTTCCAATAACCCTGCAGATTCCTCTGCGATTTTCTGAATATCTGCTGCAACTTCTTCCAGACCTTTCCGTCCAATCTCTGAGGATTCTGACAATCCAACGATATTATTAACATTTCTCACTAAGGTTTGGGTGACGCTTTGAATATTTGCTACCATTTTTTCAACGGAGGCAGAAGATTTTGACACGGAAGCGGTTTGATTTTCAACGAGTTTTCCTAACATATTGATATGGTCAACGATACGGTTCATCGTGACAGCAGTCTGAGTAACGCTGGCGGACTGATTGAGGACACGGGACTTGATACTTTGAATATTTGCCGTGATTTCGGTAACAGCGGCGGCCGTTTCTGTCGTATGAGCTGCTAACTCGTCGCCGGTCTGCGAAAGCGTAGTAGACTCATCTTTGATAACGAAGATCAGTGCTTTGATCTTGTCTATCATGCGATTAAAATACTTCGCCATATCCCCCGGTTCATCTTTAGACATCGT
>JAISSB010000064.1 GCA_031273325.1 Treponema sp.
CTCAGAAAAGCAGTCGCAGACATCAAAGTGAAAAAAGTCATAGCGGTATCGAGTGGTACGGTCATCATCAGTGTGATAGACATCAAGACCGGCTCTGTCAACGGCACCTTGACCCCCGGTCGTGATTTAAAAATAACCGGAGTAAAAATCAAGATAGCCGGAGACGACCCCGATGTTGGGTTGTATTTTGTCCCTGCCTCCGGAAGTCCGGTGAAAGCCGACCCCAGCGACTTTGTAATCAACAACCCTAGCGAAGTGATTGCTTTAATCCCCGCCTTGACCCCCGGCGTATGGCAAGTACGCATTGTCACTCAATATTCCGGCAGCAAAAACGCCAAGACCCCCCGCACCGTCACTTTCGATAAAGAGCTCACCGTTACTACACCTTAACCCAAATCATTGCTCCCTTATAAGGGAGCTTATCACTCCCTTACGAGGGCAAGCACCATGTCCTAGTAAGGGCAAGCACCATGTCCTTACTAGGGTAAGCACCATGTCCTTACGAGGGCAAGCACCATGTCCTAGTAAGGGCAAACACCATGTCCTAGTAAGGGTAAGCACCATGTCCTAGTAAGGGCAAGCACCATGTCCTAGTAAGGGTAAGCACCATGTCCTAGTAAGGGCAAGCACCATGTCCTAGTAAGGGCAAGCACCATGTCCTTACGAGGGTAAGCACCATGTCCTTACGAGGGCAAGCACCATGTCCTAACGGACAGACCCAAAGCCAAACGGGGATAGACCTCTAAGCTAAACGGGGACAGACCTCTAAGCTAAACGGGTAAACAGAGACAGACCCCGAACTAAACAGAGACAGACCCCGAACTAAACAGGGACAGACCTCAAGTCAAACGGGGACAGACCTCTAAGCCAAACAGGGGACAGACCCAGAACTAAACAGAGACAGACCCCGAACTAAACAGGGATAGACCCCGAACTAAACAGGGACAGACCCCGAACTAAACAGAGACAGACCTCAAACAAAACGGGGACAGACCCCGAACTAAACAGAGACAGACCTCTGAATAAACGGGCAGACCTCTGAACTAAACAGGGGACAGACCTCAAACTAAACAGAGACAGACCTCAAACTAAACGGGGACAGACCTCAAACTAAACGGGGACAGACCTCTAAGCTAAACGGGGACAGACCTCTGAACCAACGGGGACAGACCTCTGAACTAAAACGAGGACAGACCTTTGAACTAAACGGACAGACCTCTAAGCTAAACGGGGACAGACCTCTAAGCTAAATGGGGACAGACCTCTAAGCTAAACAGGGACAGACCTCTAAACTAAACGGGGACAGACCTCTAAGCAAAACAGGGACAGACCTCCAAGCCAAACGGGGACAGACCTCTGAATAAACGGGGATAGACCTCTGAGTCAACGGGGACAGACCCCGAATTAAACGGGGACAGACCTCTGAACTAAAATGGGGACAGACCCCTAAACTAAAGAAGGCTTATCCTGTTGGTCGTTGAAATTGTATACTTACAGTATGAATGAAAAAACCTTAAATCTTTTAGAATTTGATGCGATCCGGCGCCGCGTCGCTTCGTATGCACTGTGCGAAGAAGCGGCCGAGCGCATTAATCACGACATTCCGCAGCGCGATTATCAACAGTATCGTGACGTGCAAACGCTCGTGCGGGCGGTTTTTGAACAGAGTCAAGCCGAAAAAGAAAGCCGCGAGGAAATCCCTTCGATTAAGGCGGTGCTCCCGCTATTGACCGTTGAAGGTGCCGTTCTTGCCCAAGAAGAACTGTATGCAATCGGTATTTTTATACAAAGGTCGCGCACTATGCTCAACTTCTTTGCAAGGAACCCCGTATTGGAGGGATTGTGTACGGATATTCCTGATTGTTCTGAAGTTTCTACTGCTATTTTTCGGGTTCTTGACCATGAAGGAAAGCTGCGCGATTTGCCGCAATTCCGCGATATACAGCGCCGTATTCAGTACTTAAATAAAGAATTAGCGATCACCGTTGCGTCCTTTTCCCGGCAAGAGGAGACGCGGAAAATGCTCCAATCGACTGTGCCTGTTCAGCGTGACGGGCGGACAGTGCTGGCGCTCAAAGCGCAGTTCCGGGGGAGAATAGCAGGCATTATCCATGAAGTTTCAACGACCGGACAGACTGTCTTTCTTGAGCCGACGGAAGCAGTTGAAAAAAATAATGCGATTACCGTCGAGCAGAGCCGACTTAATGCGGAAATCCACAAAGTTTTTCGGGAACTGACGGCACAGATCTCCGCGCAGAGCGATTCTCTGTCCATAGTACACGAGCGCACGGTCGTTTTGGATACCTTGCGCGCACGCGCACGGTATAGTCTGGAAACGAACGGTATCTTTGTGCAGCATACTGACAGTATTGATCTGCGCCAAGCTCGCCACCCCTTATTAACGCATGCAGTTCCTATAGATTTTGCCCTTGATCCTCCCCTTAAAGGAGCAATTATTACCGGTCCGAATACGGGCGGTAAAACAGTGCTGCTCAAAACAATTGGACTGTTTGCTCTGATGAATCAATTTGGGCTGGGAATCCCTGCTCAAGAAGGGAGCGCTTTAAGATTCTTTGAGGGAATCTTTGCCGATATTGGTGACGAACAATCACTGTCTCAATCGCTTTCAACCTTTTCTGCACACATGAGCACTATTGCTTCGATATTAACTGCTGCAACGAAGGAATCGTTAATTCTCCTTGATGAACTGGGAGCGGGGACAGACCCTGAAGAAGGATCTGCGCTTGCAATGGCAATCTTAGATTATGTTCTCAAAAAAGAATCTCATCTTATCGTCACAACACACCACGGAGCGCTTAAGAATTACGGAGCTACGCACGAAGGAGTTGAAAACGCATCGGTTGAATTTGATCCCCACACGTTGTCTCCCACATACCGTATCGTTATTGGTATCCCCGGCGAGAGCCATGCGCTTGATATCGCACTCAGAAACGGTTTAGACCCGCCGTTGGTCCGTCAAGCACAGTCTTATCTGTCTGAAGGACGCGGAGATGTTTCGGCGCTCATTCAGGAACTTAAAGAAAAACAGCGCATGGTGAACGAACAACTCAAAAGTCACCAGTACGCAGAAAAAGAATTGCATGATAAACAAAGAAAAGCAGATCTTCGCGCATTACAGTTAAGGCAAAAGGAAGCAGAACTTAACGGAGTAGGTATCAGCAGGCTAGAAGCTTTGCTGTCAGAGAGCCGGAAGACCTTAGAAAATTTAATCCGTGAACTGAAAGAAGGGGAGATTACCCGTGAAAAGACCGTTAAGGCAAAGGCATTCTTGCGTCACCTTGAGGAACGTACTGAAGAAGAAAAGGAACTTCAGCAAGAAACAGACAAGCAGGTAGCAGCAACAGTTCAAGCTGTTCAGGAGACAGAAGAACTCACCGTTGATACTCCTATTCAGATAGGAACGCCGGTATTTGCCGGCGCTTCCCGAGCGCGGGGCATTGTGGTTCGCCGTGCTAAAAAAGATCGGTGGACCGTAGAGATTGGCTCTATTACTATGGATTTTCCGGAATCAGTACTTTGTCCGCGGCAACCAGACAAAGCGGTTCCGGTTTCTGTGACGACGGATCTTTCGCCGCAGACGAAAGTATATGCAGAATTAAATCTTTTAGGTATGCACCTTGCAGAAGCTCTTGAAACATTAGAGCGGCAGATTGACGCAGCGCTGATAAGTGGTGTCCGCAGTTTTGCAGTTATTCACGGTACCGGAGAAGGTATCTTACAACGAGGGATACACAAATACTTATCTGAACAGCACACTGTTATAGATTTTCACTTTTCGCGCCCAGAACTTGGCGGTTTTGGACGCACCGAAGTAACACTGCACTGAAAGGAGTTTTCAGCTTGTGCTTAACGCTTTTCTTGTACCCACGGAGTATACAAAATTTCCGTCGGTAAAGACTGTGCCTTGAGCAGAGAACAGTCGTTGAGTATTAAGATACATACCGTAAAGGATAGGAGTAATAATTTTTTCATAAGACCTCACAGGCATAATTGTTACAGAGTATATGCGTATTTGTCAAATAATATGAGAGGTGAACTTTGCAGAAGAATATGAGATGTACGCTGTGTCCCCGGCAATGCGGACACAGAAGCGGTGTGTGCGGTGAAACTGATGAACTACGGCTTGCCGTTGCTTCTATTCATTTTGGGGAAGAACCGCCGCTCGTTGGGAAGGGCGGTTCCGGGACAATCTTTGTGTCTGGTTGTAATCTTGGGTGTATTTTTTGTCAAAACAGTCAAATTTCTCACTATGGACTGGGAAGGACCGTGAATTCCGTCACCTTTGCCCGTATTTGCCTTATGTTGGAAGAATACGGAGCGGAGAACCTTAACATTGTGACCGGAAGTCATGCGTTGCCGGCACTTGTGGAAGGGATCTGTACGGCAAAAGCAATGGGTTGTTCACTTCCGATTTTCTGGAATTCTTCAGGCTATGAAACGGTTGAAGCTGTGGAGTTTTTAGCACCGTTTATTGATGGGTTTATGCCTGATCTTAAAACGTTGGATTCACCGGTAGCTGCCGCACTGTTCCATGCCCCTGATTATCCGTCCGTTGCTCAACAAGCTCTTCTTGCAATGGTTCGGCACAGTAAAATTCATTACCGCGGTTCTATACTACGGTCCGGGGTAATTGTTCGGCATTTGGTAGTACCCGGTTTCCTTGATTCAACGTACCGAGTGATAAAATGGTTTGCAGAACACCTTCGATATAAAGCTCTCTTTTCACTTATGACGCAGTATGTGCCGGTGCATGCCGGTCCGCAACGTCAGATTAACGAACAAGAATATAAGCAAGTACTCCGATGGTTGCAGGAATGTGCTATTGAAGGAGGGTTTTTTCAAGAATTAGTAACCGACACGGCATGGCTTCCGGATTTTAACCAAGCTAATCCTTTTAGTTCTGCTCTTTCAACGCCCCTTTGGCATTGGCGTGAAGGATTCTTAAGTTATTAATTGGTATTGGCATGAAGGATTCTTAAGTTATTAATTGGTATTGGCATGAAGGATTCTTAAAGTTATTAATTGGCATTGGTTTGAAGGATTCTTAAAGCTATTAATTGGTATTGGTCTGAAGGATTCTTAAGCTATTAATTGGTATTGGTCTGAAGGATTCTTAAAGCTATTAATTGGTATTGGTCTGAAGGATTCTTAAGTTATTAATTGGTATTGGTTTGAAGGATTCTTAAGCTATTAATTGGTATTGGTCTGAAGGATTCTTAAAGCTATTAATTGGTATTGGTTTGAAGGATTCTTAAAGCTATTAATTGGTATTGGTCTGAAGGATTCTTAAAGCTATTAATTGGTATTGGTCTGAAGGATTCTTAAGCTATTAATTGGTATTGGTTTGAAGGATTCTTAAAGTTATTAATTGGCATTGGTTTGAAGGATTCTTAAAGCTATTAATTGGTATTGGTTTGAAGGATTCTTAAGCTATTAAATTAAAAGTCTTTTCTTGCTATGCTATCTCATCTCAATCTATTAAGGAGAAAAATATGAGAAAATTAGTAGTAGTAGCTTGTTGTTTAGCTGTGACAACCTGTGTAGCGAACCCGCTTACGGGAAAAAGCACGATGGCTTTTATCGGAAACAATGATCTTTTCACGTCTTCATTTGCTCAATACGATCAATTTTTACAAGAGCATGAAACAGTTACCGGCACTCCGGAAGCGGACATGGTAAACCGTTTAGGGTTGCGGATAAAAGAAGCAGCCGAATTATGGCTTAGCGCGGAAGGACACAGCGACTATCTCAAAGATTATCAATGGGAATATCACTTAGTTAAAAGTGACGAAGTAAATGCGTGGTGTATGCCGGGGGGAAAAATTGTTGTATACACCGGTATTCTTCCGATTACTCAAAACGAAGATAGTTTAGCAGTTGTTATGGGACACGAAGTCAGTCATGCATTGCTTAACCATGGACAGCAGAGGATGAGCGCATCGGTACTTCAAGAGTTGGGCGCAGTGGGAGTAAGCATCCTTTTATCGAATGCGAGTCCGGCAACCCAAGACTTGGCTTTGCAAGCTTACGGTATTGGGACGAGCGTCGGTGGAACCCTTCCGTTCAGCAGAACGCACGAGAGTGAAGCAGATTATTACGGACTTATTTTAATGGCACTGGCTGGCTATGATCCGAATGCAGCTGTTCCGTTTTGGCAGCGTATGGCGGATCTCGGCGGCGGGGGAACTCCAGAATTTTTAAGTACTCACCCTTCCGATAAAACTCGTATTGAAAATATCCAAAAATGGATTCCTGAAGTACAGCAAAAAGCCGCTGAACTGAACGGTTGATGGATATTAATTATAATTCACCGCGGGAACTCCGCGGTTTTCTGGAAACACATCATTTAGCAATGTCCAAACAGTTCGGGCAAAATTTTCTTGTGAATAAAGATGCACGGGCAAAACTGCTTGAAGCTTTAGAGCTGAAACCGGGTACGGACGTATGGGAAATCGGTCCTGGATTAGGAGCTATGACTCAAG
Source organism: Treponema sp. (assembly GCA_031273325.1). GTDB lineage: Bacteria > Spirochaetota > Spirochaetia > Treponematales > Breznakiellaceae > BOBG01. The sequence goes on from JAISSB010000064.1 coordinate 6,504, forward strand.
GATTACTGGAGCGGGGCGCTTCTGTGCATGCATTTGAAATTGATTCCGGCTTTTGCCGGATATTACGCAGTTTGTTTCCCGACAAACAGCGTTTTTTTCTGTATGAAGGAGATGTTTTTAAACAGTATCACAGTGCTCCGCGCGCTCATTTGTTGATTGGGAATTTACCCTATTCAATAGCTGCAGCTCTTCTTGCTGAATTTATTGAACAAGAATATTATTTTGATAGAATAGTTGTTACGGTACAAAAAGAAGTTGCCGACCGTATGATTGCCCGTCCATGTTCTCACACCTATTCAGCTTTTTCAGTACTCTGTGCTTCTGTGTACTGTGTTAAACGTATTGCTGCAGTCCCGGCACGGTTGTTTTATCCCGTTCCCCATGTTGATTCTCAGGGAGTACAGCTAGACTTGCGCGCTGATTTTCCTGTTTATCCCCGGTTATTCCGTCCATTAGTCCGCGGACTCTTTTCAGTACGGCGCAAAACAATTAAAAACAGTCTTCGTATGTTTCTCAATACTCAGTGTATTACCGGGGATGCTGGAATAATGCTTAAGCAGTGCGCGATAGTGGAAAATACGCGAGCTGAACAGCTTTCTTGTGAAGATTTTCTCCGTTTAGCCCACTGTATCTCTTCGTTTATTTGACAGAACCTAAAATTCCTTCTACAAACCGACGTTGTTGGGTAAAGAACAGAACAACGGTCGGTAAGGTACAGATCGTTACTGCAAGCATGAGTATCCCATAATCTGTGGTATATCCAGCAGTTAAGCCGGTGAGAACCATCGGCATAGTACGGCTTTCTTGTTTCTGCATAATAATAAGCGGCCATAAATAGTTATTCCAATTTGCCATAAACGTAATAATCGCCGCTGCTGCAAAAGTCGGCGCCATAATAGGCATATAAATTCTCAAATAAATACCGAGTTCTCCAACACCGTCAACGCGGGCAGCTTGCACGATCTCCATAGGAAACGAAGCACTGCTTTGACGAAAAAAGAAAATCAAAAAAACTGTTGCAAGAGACGGGAGAATAAATCCAAGAGTCGTATTTAACAGATGAACCCTACTGAACATTCGATAGAGCGGAACCATAATGGACGCAAAAGGAACCATCATAGAGATCATTAAAATTCCCATAAGCCGATCTTTTGCTTTATCACGGTATATTTGAAAACCATAGCCGGCTAAAGAACAAACGAAAATACTTACCAATGTGCCAATAACAGTATTCCGTGTGGAATTCCAAAAAGCTTGAGTGATATTTGTTACCGCAAGAAGCTGCTTAACATTCTCAATTAAATACGTACCAAAAAATAATTTTCCTTTGATAACGTCAACGCTTTTATTTGTGGCGGCTGAAAGCATCCAAAAAAAAGGAAAAGCGGAAAAAAAACTCGCAATGCTAATAAAGGTATACATTGCTACTGTGGTAAAACGAATGGGCTTTTTCATGACGCTTTATCTCCGATTTTCATTTGAATAAAAGCTAAAATGGCAACCATAATTAAAATACTGTATGAAACAGCGGAGCCATAGCCGAATTGCGTTACATTTCTAAAAATAAGGTCGTAAATGTGCAACGAAATAGTTAACGTTGCCGTACCCGGTCCCCCATTATTGGTAATACTCCGGACTTCGTCGAAGAGCTGTAAGGTACCGTTTGTAGACATAATCGTTGTTAATAAAATAATGGGGCTTAATAACGGAATAGTAATCTTAAAAAACTGTTGCATAGCTGAAGCACCGTCAATTCTTGCCGCTTCATACACCTGAGTATCGATATTCTGAAACCCGGCTAAATAAAAAATAGTATTATATCCTGTCCAGCGCCATGTAATGACAAGGATAATAACCGTTTTTGCCCAAAAAGGATCCGTTAAAAAACTAATAGGCGTTTTAATAACATTCAGATTTATGAGCGCAACATTGATAATACCGTCAATAGAAAAAAAAGATTTAAAGATAAGCGCTGAAGAAACTAATGCAGTTGCACACGGAAGAAAGATCAGCGTTCTAAAAAATCCCCGAAACTTTAGCTTTTTTGAATTAAGAATTGAAGCTAAAATAAGCGCCAAAAATAACATAATCGGCACTTGAATAACAAGGTAGGTAAAAACGTTTTGAACTGCCGCTATAAATGCACGGTCTTGAAAGAGCCGGACATAATTACGAAAGCCTGCAAACTTTAAATTGTTTCCGGTGCCGCTCTGTAACGATAACACAAATGCGTAGAGCATGGGATAAAATGATAAAACAAAAATAAGTACTGCTGCCGGTGCAACAAAAACCCACCCCCATATACTCTGTTTTTTTGATAAGGTAATTCGTCCCATTTAATACTCCATGCTTTAAAGAAGGGGACAGACCCCCTTCTTATTATTTTATTGCTGAATAAGGAATTCCAAATTTTGGTGTGCAGTTGCAAGCGCAGTATCAATCGGTGTGCCTTGCAAAATACTCTCTAAAGCTCTGGTAACTTCTGTACGGGCTTCATAATTATACACGCCATATTTTACATTTGGAACTTTGCTTGCATAGTTTACAATGTCTTCGTACACTTTTTGTCCGCCGAAAAATGGTTGCGGTTCACTGTATGCCGAAGAGTTTGCCGCCGGTAACCATGTTCCAATCGCTCCGGAAGACGGTAGAATAGTGCCGTAAAATTCAACACTGCCGGCAAAAGTTTTATTTAAGAAATCAAGAGCTGCGTCCTGATTCTTTGAACTTGCAAGAATCATCCAACTGGAACCGCCCTGGCTTGAATAGTTAACCGAATCAACAGTAGCAAATCTCGGTGTGTTCACAACTGCCCATTGCCCTGATTGCGATTCCTCTGCAGTTATCGAACCAATGATCCAGCAGCCTTGAATGGTTGAAGCAACTTTGCCGTTATTGATCGTTGAAATATATTCGTTCCAATCGGCTGCCCGCAGTAATATACCGGTTTGAATCATTTGAGCAACGATCTCTATACAGCGCCTCAGTGCGGGATTGTCTCTGATGTTTACTGTGCCGTCTTCTTTGAAGAACCATGTTCCGGAACCCTGTAACATCATCATAACGAAATCAAGACTGGTCGTATCGGCTGAAATCATCGGGATACCGGTGCGGCTCAATACTTGCTGTCCCAATTCAATGAACCGTTCCCAAGTAATATCGTTGAAATCCGCTACAGTCAACCCGGCTTGTTCGATAATATCACGCCGAAGAAATGTTGCTGTCGCACCGTTATCAAACGGAACGCCGAAACTTTGACCGTCAACGGTTGCAACATCAACTTTATATTGGGCGAATTGCGATAAATCCACTTTGCCATTAAGCGCTAAGAAAGACCCCGGATAAGTAACAACATTTTTTTGAATAGCATTGTCTTGCATAAGCACAATATCCGGCAAACTGGAAGTTTCTCCTGCTCCAAAAGAAGTAATTAATTTTTGTTGCACATCGTCCCACGGTGTTTCAATAATGTTGACCGTTACATTCGGATTGATTTGTTTATACACTTTTGCAGCTTCATTCATAGCATAAATATTAAAGTTCGGATCCCAACACCACACGGTTAAAGTTACGGGACCGGGTTCGACTGCTCCTCCTTCAGAAGTTTGGGAAGCAGGCTGTTCTTTTTTCGTACAACCTGTCCACAGTACCGTAGCAATTAACAATACTATTAGCCCTTTTTTCATAATTCCTCCTTAAATATATATCTACAGGGTACTCCTGCTTTTACTCATTGTCAATGATTTTCTTCACAGCGGAGGCTTCAGAGGTCTGTCCCCATTTTTTAAAAACAAAAAAAAAGAGCGGCTGGAAGCCGCTCTTTCATACGCGCATGCGTATATTAGCTAAATGTTACCTTGCTCCAGTCAATAATAACTGTGTATTTCGTACCGCCAGCAGGTGTTATTTCCAGCGTAGCTGTCTCAGGCGTGACGCCGTCTGCAAACAGTATGTCAAACCCGCCGTCCAATTCATTAGGATCTGTCGTGTAGGTTTTATCTTTTACATAGGTACCGTTTGTTTCAACGGCCTGTCCTTTGTCAGGAAACTCTTTGTAAAGGATAAAGGAATTGTTTGTTTGCTTGATGTTCACCCCGGCTCCGAGCGTAAGTCCTTTGATTACAAATGCGGAATACTTTGTCGGCACCCCCGTACCTGTGGCGAAACTAGCATCACCAAGAAAATCTGCTACCAAGCCCGTTGGGATACCGGAAGCAATCGTACCGCTCAAAACAATGGTGGTAACACCGGTTTCTTTGTCCTTTCTGGCAGATTCAATAGTTAAATTGGCAGGATTAAGGGTGTTGTTCGTGGAAAGGCTGTATACCGATTTCACATCAGTAAAGGTTTCCTCGGCAGGCTTTTCCTCGTCATCTTTGCAGGCGGTGAACACTACACTCATTGCCACAAAAAGGGTGACAAATCCAAGATAAAGACTCTTTTTATTCATAGAGAGTCCTCCTCAAAAAAATATTATCCAACACAGGTTGGATATCTATGTAAAGAGGAGAACACGCACTACATTGACATATTAGGGATTTTTACACTATGTTTATCAATGTACTACGTGTACAATTTCACCGTAGTCAGCTTGGTTTTGGAAACGATTTCTGACTACGGGCCTCTTTAAAAGACACGTATAAAAAAGCAGATCAAGAAAAATAAAAAAAATGCTTCTGCTCTCTACAAAGTACTATACCGTGTAATCCTTGTTTCGTCAATATTATTTTTCGATTTTTTTTGAGGTCTGTTCCCATTGTAGAAATCTGCCGGTTCTTTTTGGGGTCTGTCCCCTTCTTGAATCAAAACCAGCTATACACCCCGTTAACTTGATATGGCGCGCAAGAACAGAGGAGATACTTCTCATAATGACACTTGCCATGTCACATCAGAGGTAAACAGATGGTTAATGGACCTCCGGGATCCATATATGAAGAAACTTTGTATACAGGTTATAGCTGAAGCACATCAAAAATATGCGTTTAACCTGTGGAACTTCTGTATTATGGATAATCATATCCATTTCCTCATAACGCCGGAGAAAAACGTTAGTCTTTCTGTAATTATGAAATGGATAAAAATGGTCTTCGCTATTCGGTGGAATCAGCTACACGGAGTGAAGGGACACTTGTGGGAAGATAGATTCCATGCACAGATGATTGAAAATAGAAAGGATTTTCTCAGAGTATTCCGGTATATTAATCAGAATCCGGTGAAAGCCGGGTTAGTCGAACAGGCGAAAGAATGGGTATTCGGTGGTTTATATCATTAATCTTCATAATATTGTTCATATCGTAACAACGTTCTCAGACTTACTTGCTAAGATCTTCACAGAAACGGAAGGTTGCCCCTTTAGCTAGAGGACTGTCCCTAAGTTCCCGAAAGGTCTTCGGACATTCCCGAAAGGTCTTCGGACACTCCCGAAAGGTCTTCGGACACTCCCGAAGGGTCTTCGGACATTCCCGAAAGGAGGTCTGTCCCCATAAAAAAGATTTTGCTAAAGCTCGGTTAAAGCTTCCAAACCCGCGGTTAAAAGTTTAAAACTCACGGTTAAAGATTTAAAACGTTCTGATTCGGGGGTCTGTCCCAAAAAGTTCCGACCGAACCTTCTGAATTGAGAGTCCGGTCAGAACCAGAGGACGGCTTTTCATAGGGAGTGCTTATAAGCCTATAGATTTTTCTGAAGGCGGTAAAGCTTTGGGATTCTTGTGATTGGGTTTTGCAAGGCGTTGAGTCCATACGCGCAATGTATGAGCTGCCCAGTGACATATCAGTAACCTTAATTTAGGAATATGGGCGAGGTTTTCGTCTAATACAGTTTCAGAAAATATCCATTGCACTGCTACATTACACTCTTCTGAAGGAATTGACACTATCCATTGCGAGAAAAGCGTGGGGTTTGAATCGTTGAGAAACGCCGATATTGCTGACACTAACGTTTTTGTTTGTTCGCTGATTCTCACGAACATCGCTTTCTTTCTAAAAGGATTCCATCTTCCATGGGTTGCACGGTACCATTCAACAGCAGATTCCGCTTCGTCCAAAGCTAAGGTTACTTCAAGGGACGGTTCGTCCAAAAACCGCACAAATATAGGATAAAACTGATTCCGTGTATTTAAGATATTTGAAAGTGCTAAAATAATTTCATTCTCGAGATACGGTGAGCCTTTATTTGTTATAAGAATATTAAAGAGCGGAACTATTGAAGCTGAAGCGTGATAAATTCCGAGCGCTTCAACGCCCATAATCTTAAGCCGCGGGTTTTGAGTGTTTAATACAATTTCTTCAACTTGCGGACGAAACGCTTCGTCATTTAATTTTGCAAGCGCAATAACTGTTTCAGCAGCAAGCATATAATCAGTCGAGAAAGCTAATTCACGAAGCACCGAAATTGCAGCAGAGACTTGCTTTTTTCCTAATATACGCGCGGAAATATACGCAGTCATGAATGAACTGTTGATGCTATCCATAATGAGCGCTTTTTCTGCGTCAGGGTTAAGGGTATCTAATGTTTCAAGCGCTCTAATCGCTTCAAAGCGTACACTTAAAAGCGGAGATTGCGACCGTTCCAAGAGTCCGTTGATTGCAAGTTGAGAAGGGCTGTCGTGCAGAGCTTCTAAAAGCGTTTCTTCTTCTTGAGAATCACTCGTTTTGTTGAGCCTTTCGAGAATGGTAATAGCACGAAGATCGCGGAATGAAAACATAACTTCGGTTGCACCTTTGAACGGTAAAGCTCCGAGCCGTACAAGTCCGCGTTGCAAGACAAGCACAACGACAGTCATAACCGCAAGGACAGCATAGAGAATTTTGAAGGCATTAAATCCCGAAACTCCGGCGCCGGTACAGATATCTAAAAAGAGTCCCGCTAAAAAAGAACCGCCTGCTCCTGCAATGCCGAAACAAAAATAGTACACAATTCCCATATCCAACATATATTTTGCCGGTATAAGAGCTAAAAAGTACGTTTGAGCAAGCCCTTCTGCACCGATAAATCCAAAGTTAATAATAAAGTTAAGAAAAGATAAAAAAAGAAGAAGAGTAATGATATTACCGTTGACGGTTCCAAACGGCAGAAAAACAATCGGCAACAAACTTACTAATCCTATGATAGTACACCATACAAAGAGCGGTTTCGCTCCTACCATATCAATTAAAAATTTGATAACCATGCCGATCAATAAAGAACCTAAACCGCCAAACACTGTGTATAGTGCAACCATACCGTCACTTTGGTCAAAAATTTCACGACAGTATACGATCAAAAATGCGCGGGCAACTCCCGATGCCATTGCTATCAAAATCAAAAGCACTATAAATTCTTTGAATGAGGCGCGACTAAAACATTCCTTGAGCGCGTTAACGAATACCGTTTCTTTTTTGTCTGTATCTCCATGCGGTTCCGGCAATTTTTTGAGCATTAAGCCGCTGATAACTCCACCAACAATACCAATACTAATAATAATTGCGTATATGACAAGCGGGGGATTGCTTCCCAATAAGAGAGCAATGGCAAAATTTGATACCATACCGATAGCACTGTTGATTACTTGGATTTGGGTCATATAACTTGCCCGATCCGGTCCGACAGCGAGGTCATTAAGCACCGGATTGTTACCGATCATGCCGATTCCCCTGCTCATATGAAAAGCCAGTGTTCCAATCAATACAAGATTCAATCCAATTTCACTATGCCCTCGAGCTTCTAATAGCGGAACAAAAAGTAGTGGCGCCATTGCAACGGCACGTAAAATCCATGTAATACTGTAAATTTGAATGACCGAAAATGTTTTAGTCAGTATCTTGCCGACTGGTAAAAAGAAAAATGCTGAATATGCTACGGCGCTAAGCAATCCAATAAAGGTTGAATTTGCCCGGAGCCGCATAGCAAAAAGGGTGATAATACCGCCTGCCAATACCGTATAGGAAAAAGCATTAAAAACATTGAAAATATTGTAAAGATCACGCGCCTTAGAAAGTCGGTACGGTGATAAAGGTGTAGACATATAGATACAGTTTAATGTGGTACCTATAAATTTTCAAGAGACTCCTCAAAAACTACTTGATTTGTTCTGTTCTATGCTATACTGTATAACTCTTAGTAAGATTAGTTATTTACTATACAAGATTTAACTTAAAGAAAAGGAGCATAGTATGGCATCGAAGACGAATACGGAACAGTGGGCATTTGAGACAAAACAGTTGCATGTTGGTCAGGAAAATCCTGACCCAGCAAGTGACGCACGGGCAGTCCCGATTTATCAGACAACTTCTTATGTATTTAGGGATTCTGCACATGCAGCGGCGCGATTTGGTTTAACTGATCCGGGAAATATCTACAACCGTTTGACCAATTCAACTCAAGATGTGTTAGAAAAAAGGATCGCTGCTCTCGAAGGAGGGATAGCGGGACTTGCATTAGCATCCGGGGCGGCAGCGGTTACCTACAGTATTTTAAATATAGCAAGTGCTGGAGATAATATTGTCTCGGCAAAAACCATTTACGGAGGAACATATAACTTACTTAAACACACATTGCCGATTTACGGAATTACGACAACTTTTGTTGATCCTGACGTAGAGGGTAGCTTTGAGAAGGCAATTCAACCAAATACAAAGGCAATTTTTATCGAAACGCTTGGCAATCCTAATTCAAACGTCATTGATATTGAGAACATTGCTACATTGGCGCACAAGCATAAAATTCCACTTCTCGTAGATGCGACCTTTACAACCCCTTACCTGCTTCGTCCTATTGAATATGGAGCAGATATTATCATTCATTCGGCAACGAAATTTATCGGGGGACATGGGACTACACTTGGCGGTATTATCGTTGATTCAGGTAAATTTGATTGGGAAGGAAGCGGTAAATTTCCTTATTTAACACAACCAACTCCTAGCTATCACGGTCTTTCTTTTACAAAAGCGGTCGGAGCAGCGGCGTATATTATACGGATACGAGCGATTTTGTTACGCGATACTGGAGCAGCGATTGCTCCACTCAATGCGTTTTTGCTCTTGCAAGGCGTTGAAACACTGTCTCTCCGTGTTGAACGTCACGTTCAAAATACCCTTAAAGTACTTGAATATCTGAAAAATCAACAAAAAGTTGAGAAAATTCACCACCCGAGTTTCCCTGAAGAACCAAGTCATACCGTTTACAAAAAATATTTCCCTCAAGGAGCAGGGTCTATTTTTACTTTTGAAATCAAAGGAGGCGTTGCCGAAGCGCATCGATTCATTGACCGGCTTCAAATTTTTTCACTCTTAGCAAACGTTGCCGACGTTAAATCGCTCGTTATTCACCCTGCAACAACGACTCACTCACAACTGAGCGCTGAAGAACTGCTTGATCAAGGTATCAAACCAAATACCGTTCGTCTTTCTATCGGTACTGAAAATATCAAAGATATCATTGCTGATCTGGATCAAGCATTCAACGGTTGAGGTACTAATACTTTTTTTTGCCATTCAGGCATCAAAAATTCCGGTTCTTGTTCCAGAATCTGACTGATAAGCAGAGTAGATGCAGTTAAAACTGGAACAAGGACATTTTTTTCTTCATCTGTAAAAGAGGAAAGAACCCAATTATGGACAGTACCTTGAATCGGCCGTCCAATGCCGATTCTTAAACGCCAAAAATCGGCTGTTTTTAAATGCGTTTTAAGTGATCTTAAGCCATTATGTCCGTTAAGCCCTCCTGAATATTTAAGTGCCACCGTTCCTAATGGCAAATCTAATTCGTCATGCACAACTAAAATATGAGCAGCAGAGATATGAAAAAAAGAAGTCAGCATAGCTACACTTTCTCCGGAGGCATTCATATAAGTTTCCGGCATAAGGAAATGTACAGTATTCACTGTTGTATACCGCCCTTTATATTTTTTACGCCACCCGGTTAATGCGTTATGTTCTGCTACAAGCCACCCTACATTGTGCCGTGCTGTATTATATTCGTTACCCGGATTTCCTAAAAAAACAATTAATTCAATCATTGAATATATTATTTCCTTTTTTTATTATTAATATGTTTTAAATATATTTTAATTAATATTAATATACTAAAAGCTGCTATACAAGCACCGATACCGTCTGCACAAATATCAACAATATCACATTCGCGTCCTGGTGTAAAAAACTGATGCATTTCATCAATAGTACCATATATAACTGCAATAAATACAATAAATAATGCTATTATAAAGCCTTTTTTTTTCCACTGTTCGAGTGGAAACCATAAACTTAATGCGCAAGTAAGTATAAAATAAGCAATTCCATGTTCAATTTTGTCGCTACCGGCAAAACCTCTCAGTCGCGGTAAAGAATTTTGTGAAGAAAAAAACCACAGTGCTAATATTACAAGAAATGATGGTATTTTAAAAAGTATATTTCTCCAACTAATTCGAGTAATACAATTCTTAATATACAAAATAGATGATGCATATTTTAACGACACTACAAAATCCTTATATTAATTATAGAGTACTAATACGAGCCGTCAAAGTACTTTTTAAATAAGCATATTTGAAACTGAATGAGCCGCTATCGCTCCGTCACTTGCCGCTACAACAATTTGTCGAAATGGACTTGAACGAATGTCACCTGCAGCATAAATGCCTGGAATTGAGGTTTGCATCGTGTGATCACATATAATGAAACCCTCTTCGTCACGGTGAACTTCAGGAATTAACGTAGATTCTGCCTCTAAACCAATACAAACAAAAACCGCTTGCACTTCTTCGTTGTATGTGCGCCCATTTGTTTCCAACAATACTGAAGATAACATTTTCTGTCCGTGAAACGCTAAGACTCGCGTGTTGAATCGTACTTCAATATTTGGGTTTTTCAAAACACGTTCTGCTAACAATTTTTGCGCCCGAAGATGGTCCCGTCGGTGTACCAGAATAATTTGTGACGATAACCGTGAAAGAAAATGCGCTTCATCGCAAGCGGAATCTCCACCACCAACAACAATAATTTTTTTTTGTTTAAAAAAAGGACCATCGCAAGTCGCACAGTAAGAAATTCCTTTACCGGTAAATTCTTTTTCTCCGGGGATATTTAAAAGCCGTCGGATAGCTCCTGTTGCAATAATTACTGCCCGGGCTTGTATTTTTTCTCCGCCCATTAAAAATACGGTGCAAAAATCTTTTTCTCGCTGGACTTTTTCTACCGTTTCTATGCGAAATTGTGCTCCAAAACGTTCTGCCTGTTCTTGCATTGTTTGAATTAATTCAAACGCGGAACTCGTTAAGCCAGGATAATTTTCTAACGAAGATATGCGGAGTACCTGTCCTCCTGGCGCAAACTGTTCAAGTATGAGTACGTTTAATGCGGCACGAGCTCCATACTGTGCTGCAGAAAGTCCTGCCGGACCAGCTCCAACAATAGCAAGATCAACTCTGTTCATACATTCAATATACTGGTAAATCAATAAAAAAAGTCGTTCCTATTCCTTCTACAGAATTAACCCAAATAGAACCACCGTGATCATTGATAATTTTTTCTACAATGGAAAGTCCAAGCCCAGTTCCCGTTTCTTTTGTGGTAAAATACGGTTCAAAAATGGAAATTTGATCCTGCTCGCTGATACCTTTTCCCGTGTCATGAATACTTAAACGGCAGAATTGTGTATCTTTTTTTGTACCGATGTTTGTTACTATTTCTAACATTCCATTTCCGGACATTGCATCTATTGCATTAACAATAAGATTTGTGAGTACTTGAGTTATTCTCCGCCGATCAACTACCACGACACATGCCTTTACTTGTGTTATATCAAATTGAATCTTTGGGTAAGATTCTTGATAGGCGTTGATAATCTCTTGAATGCAACCGAGTAACTCTGTTCCCGATTCTGAGGGTTCTATCGGTCGTACGAGAACTTTAAATTCAGAGAGCATTTCAATTAATGAATCAACTTCTTGAATAATAGCAAGACTTGAATATTCAACGATATCAAGTACATGGTCAGGATCATTACGCGCACGGCGGAGTAACCGTTCTGCTGAAAGTCTAATCGGTGTAAGCGGATTTTTAATTTCATGCGCTAAACGGTTTGCCATATCTTGCCACATTGATACTTTATTAACACTGCTAAGCAGTTCTTTTGAACGTTCTAATTCACGTACTATCGCATTAAATGAATGAATCAACGGTGCAATTCCGGTTTTACCCTCTATAAGGTGAATATTAAAATTCCCTTCGGCAACTATGTGCGTTACTTCGGCAAGTTTATTAATTGGTTGTGCTATTTTATGAGTAAATGAAATAGCAATAATAAAAGTCATAAAAAGTATAGGGAGAAAAAAAATAGTATAATATATAGCAACAATATACTGTATGTTTTCCATTAAAAAATCAAATTTTTGGTATCTATTTTGTTCAGAGTCTATGAGATTTAATGATTTATCAAAACCGTTTCCTAATTGATAACTAATGACACGCACCGTATCATGTGCCGTTGGTACTGTGTAATACAGCGTATCAATACTAAATGCATCAACACGCGATTCAGTATCTTGTTGGTTTGAAGGGGGTTGTTGCAATTTTTGAGTCGTTTCTCCACTGAAAAATATGTCCACCCACACTCCGTTTAGCTTTTGGAAATCCTGAATACTGCTAATACCGTCCGGCAGTGAAGACTCCCCTTGTTCTAAATTATTATGAGCAATGAGTTGTTCAAATTTTTCCCAGTGAAGAGTGTACGCGTCAAGTGCAAGCGATTGCGCTCCTGCTAAAGCTTCTTTCGTATGCCCGGAATACCAAAATTGTGTCACGGTGCGGAGTGATAAAGCGGTTATTACAACGATGGGAATCACGGTAAACAGGATGATAAGAGTAAAATACATGAGTAATCGTGTCTGAAAATGAGTTTCGTTCCATTTTTGTACAAGATCGTGCATAGATCTTTGGAGAGAAGCCGCCAAGTAAAGCATTAAAACTGCCGGGATCGTACAAAAAACTGCAAGTTCAAATTTTCCCGGTAAACGGCCGTATTCCATTATCATAGATAAAAATGAAGGAAGTAGATATGCAATTATGACACTTGAAAATACATATAAAAGAATTAAAACCGGTAAATCGATAACCTGTGGTTGAGCAGCAATTTTCATAACCTTTCCTTGAAACTCTCGGGTATGTCCCATAGGATCAACTTTGCTCATAAAAATTCTCCTCTTGACTGGAGTGAAAAAATTTCTGTAATTATATGTGCAGTAACAGAATATGCCGGTTAAACTGTATACCTGCCGTATTAATCGGACAGACTGCTTTTAATGGTTAATCAGAGAAAAGCTAAGCACCGTTAGTGTGTACCAGAGGTACAATCCACAAATTCGTCTTGTTGTCGTTGAAATATTCAATGTTGAGTGGGTACTGTTTCTGGTATATCTTCGAATTTAGAATTAAAAAGGTGAATTATTGTATCCATGGCTTGCTGTTCGTCGATTCCGTCAGTCACAACACGAATTTCACTCCCATACATTGCTCCAAGAGTGATAACGCCCATAATAGATTTCGCATTGACTACATCATTGCCACGTTCAAACCGGATATCGCAGTTGAAATCTTTAACTGCTCGTACCAGAATTGAAGCAGGGCGAGCATGAATCCCCGCCCGGTTCAAAACATTGACTGTTTGCTCTAACATACCATTCCTACAGGAATCAAGGTGTCGGGATGAGTGGATTTGAACCGCCGATCTCTTGCTCCCAAAGCAAGCGCCTTAGCCACTAGGCAACATCCCGATTGATAATTATTGTAGTTTAAATTGAATTTTTATTCAAGTAGTCCTCTTGAAAAAAAGATATAATAACATTAGGCTATTTTTATGGTTAAAGCAATGAATGAAGCCTTTGTGCGCCCCAAAAGTCTTGTGAAAACGGTAACGAAATACTGCGGAGGGTGCGGTCATGGAGTGATTCACCGGATTATTACGGAACTTATTGACGAATTTGGGATTCGTGAAAAAACTATCATTACAAATCCGGTTGGTTGTGCAATTTGGGCAGATCAATATTTTGATTTTGATTCGGTGCAGCCTCCGCATGGGCGCACTCCGGCTGCTGCAACCGGAATTAAACGATTCCTACCCGATCATGTGGTTATTTGTTACCAAGGAGATGGCGATATGGCAGCAATTGGTACAGCAGAAATGATCCATGCGGCAAACCGTGGAGAAAAATTCACGACGATCTTTGTAAATAATGCAATTTACGGTATGACAGGGGGACAAATGGCTCCTACAACGCTCGTGGGACAAAAAGCCACAACCGCTCCGCACGGACGTGATCCCATTGAAGCAGGTATGGGCTATCCTATCAAAGTAGCAGAATTACTGTCTTTTCTCGAAGGAACACGGTATGCTGCGCGGGGAGCAGTAAGTAACGCTGCGTACATTCGCAAAACAAAATCTTTTATCAAAAAAGCTTTAGAAGCACAACTGCACGGTATTGGTTTTACTATGGTAGAAATTTTATCGCAATGTCCAACAAATTGGGGACTGTCCCCTGTTCAATCGGTAGAATGGCTTGAACAATCTATGATTCCTGTTTTTCCGTTGGGAGAGATCAAAAATACATTGCCGGAGGATAATCTATGACTGAAAAATCATTTTTTGCAGGGTTGGGCGGTCAAGGCATTATTTCACTCGGACAGATGTGGGTGTACTGTGCAATGAAAGAAGGACGAAACGTCACATTTTTCCCTTTTTATGGAGCTGAAAAACGCGGAGGTATTGCCCGTGCTTCCGTCATTGTTTCTGACGAGGAAATTGCAAGTCCTCTCGTATCAGTACCGGATTCTGCAATCGTTATGCACAGTGACTCCTTAACACTCTGTGAAAATATGCTCAAAAAAAACGGGTTTTTAGTGATCAATAGCAGTTTAGTCAAAGAAAGTCCCAACCGTAAGGATATTACTCTTCTAGCTATTCCTGCTCAAGAAATAGCTGAAAAACTCGGCGGCGCTCGTTTTGCAAACATGGTAGCGCTCGGCGCGTTAGCGAAAGTGACACACGTCCTCACATTAGATAATATTGAATCATCACTGAGTCATTTTTTTGCGCCGGACAAACAACAGTTTGTGACTATTAATGCTGACGCGATCCGTGCAGGTTTCGCTGCGGTGTAGACACGCAGCTATCCTGATTTCAGCAATGACACCGCCGTCAGGGCGGTTTTTCAGCACGAGGGTGCCGCCGGCCGCTTCGATAAAGCGTTTGCTAATTGCAAGCCCTATGCCCGTTCCGGTACTTTTCCGGGTAAAAAAAGGATCAAACAGTTGCTTTAAATCTGCCTCGCTGATACCGCTGCCCCGATCAAGGATACTGACAGTAACTTCTTTATTATTATGGTTAATCGTTGCCTGCAGTTCAGATTCAGGAGAACCTGATTCAAGGGCATTGCGTATAAGATTTTCAAAAACGGACCGGATACGTTCTGTATCCATAAAAATGCATACGTTCATATCTGCATCTTCGTTAATAATATTTTTTCCGCATACATGTTGAGAACATGCCGAAAGCAGTGCGTACACATTGAGTATTTCTGGATTTCCTTCCGGTTCACGTAAAAAATCATTCACCCGGTAAGCTAATGAACGGAGCCGCTCAACTTCTTCTTCAATAATATGGAGTTCCTCTTGACCGGTTTCGGGGAATATCTTTTTAAGAATTCCGGTTTGCAGCCGGATACTTAAGAGCGGATTTTTTATTTCATGAGCTAAGGTACTTGCGGCAGTACCGAGAATGACAAGATTCTTTTGAGATTCAAGATTCTTACGGTATTCACGGTTGCGGAGATATAAATGCCGTACAAAAAGAAAAAAAATGAGCAATATTAATGCACAAAGAGGAAAAAGAACTGCCGTTGCAGTCAACGTGTTCCAATAATTTTTATGCGAAATACTCATATACATAACCCGTTCTTGCATCAATAAACCCATAATTCCCGGCGGTGCAGGAAGCGGCGGCGGACGGTGCTGTTGCGGAGAGCGGAAACGGCTTATTTCACGGTTCGGACGTTCAATATTGAAAATAAAATGAATACTTTTTGTTTTCGGGTCGAGAATCATAGAACGGCTGGAATGCGTTTGAGGTTCAACCGTCGTTAAAGTATCCGGCGCACTCCCCCATAGATATTCGCGCGTGCCGTTATAGTACAGAGCAACACCGTTAAGCCGTTCTTTCAGGAAGGGATTTGATTCTATCGACGGTTGAATATCTTCAATAGTACGAATCATAAAAAAAGTATTAACGATGCGCTCATTATCGTTATCACGGATAAGACGGGCGCGGTCGCGCACACTCACAAAAATACATATAAGCAGTACTGACACAACCATAAAACAGAAGAGTGCCACCATTAAAGACATTTTTTTATACTTTTTCTTTAATCCGCGAGATGGTAATGTAATTTCCATAATCCTACGTGCCACCGGATAATAAAAAATATTGAACGAACTGTCCAATCAATAATCATAGCATACCACACCGACAGTGCGCCGAATGTGGTGAAACGTGCAAAAAAATACGCAAGCCCGACCCGGACAATCCACATAGAAAGCATTGAAACAAGCATCGTAAACCGTGCGTCATTTGCAGCACGCAATGCATTGGGGAGTGCAAACGAAGGCGACCATATAAGCATTGCCATAATATTATGAAAAAGAAACATTTTTTTAGTAAGCAATTGCGCTTCACTACTCATATTAAAAATACCGACGAGGGGATCAGCAAAGATAATAAGCGGAATATTAATAATAATAATGGCAATATACGATAAAATCATTAATGTTTTAGTAAAGTACCGTGCTTCCTCCGTACGTTCAGCCCCAAGGGTTTGCCCGACGACGGTAAGAATTGCCAACCCTAAGGCAGAACCGGGCAGTGTTCCAAAGGTTGCAAGGGTGCCGGCGGCTGCGTTTGCTGCAATGGCTGTCGTTCCAAATTGTGTTATTACTTTAAGAACTAATATTTTCCCAATTTGAAACATTGAATTCTCAACGCCGTTTGGGATACCGATTGCAAGAATATGTTTAATAATTTTTCCGTCAATGTGAATGCGGGAAATTCCGCGTATACTGATTGCCGGTCTTCCGGCATAAGGACGGGCTTTATATAACAAAAATAATAACATGAACGCCGCTGCCGCACGCGAAATAAATGTGGGAACAGCAACGCCTGCAACGCCCATCTTTAAGATAAATATACAAACAAAATTTCCCCCGATATTTAAAATATTTACCAATAATGAGGTGAGCATAGACACTGTTGAGTTGCCCTGTGCGCGGAATAAGGCTGCACAACCCGAATATAAGGCAATCATCGGATAACTCAATAATGAAAAGAAAAAATAAATACGGGCATTAACCATAACGGCTTCTTCAGTTTTTCCAAAAATGAGTACTAATGAATCCCGCTGAAACATCAAGCCGAACACAGTGATAATAAGAGAAATACCTATCGTTGAATATATTAATTGTTGCGCGGTAAGCGAAACCATTTTTTCATTACGGCTCCCGAAATAGTGGGAACAGACAACAGCTCCTCCGGTTGCCAATGCGCCGAACAATCCATTAATAAGGTTATTAATACTGTCGACGAGCGACACTCCGGAAACGGCTGCTTCGCCCAGTGAAGCAACCATAACGATATCCGCAAATCCGAGGGTAACCACAAGGACTTGCTCAATCATAAGCGGCCATATAAGGGACATAAGATCATAATTTGAAAAAAGCCGTCGTGTACTCGTACATACCTCGTGTATAGTATGAGATTACAACAGTGTATGAAAAAAAGTAAGCCCAAGGGGACAGACCTCAAATAAAAGCTAACGGGGACAGACCTCTGAGTCATGACGGACAGATTCCCGACTAACGGGGACAGACTTTTGTTATTTAGGGACAGACCTCAAAGGACAACGGGAACAGACCTCTGAGTCATGACGACAAAAAAGTGGACAGATCTTTGAATCAAAACTAGCTATACACCCGTTAACTTGATATGGCAAGAAAGATTAGAGGGAATACCTATCTTGGTTATACC
>JAISSB010000065.1 GCA_031273325.1 Treponema sp.
GTTTGATCTGATTCCAGCACGGCGTTTGATCTGATTCCAGCACGGCGTTTGATCTGATTCCAGCACGGCGTTTGATCTGATTCCAGCACGGCGTTTGATCTGATTCCAGCACGGCGTTCGATCCGATTCTGGTACGGCGTTCGATCCGATTCTGGTACGGCGTTCGATCCGATTCTGGTACGGCGTTTGATCCGATTCTGGTACGGCGTTCGATCGGATTCCAGCACGGCGTTCGATCGGATTCCAGCACGGCGTTCGATCAGATTCCAGTAAGGAATCGTTTTGCAAGGGGCAACCTACAGAAAGTCTATCTCGTTGGTGTGGGGACAGACCTCCTGCTAAATGTTCACGAGGCAAAAAATGTACTGCATGCTTTGCATCCGAGAATATGTACATGGACTCCTTTTTCTTTTTCTTTAAAAGTCATGCGGGCTGCAACAACATCGTCTGTTTGCAATATTCTTTTGCATACGGGGCATTTCCGTACCAGTGCTCCCGTGCTGCAGTGGGGACAGCCGTGAATATGGATAATGCGGGCGCTCCCGATTTCAGAAAAAACGATCGAATACAACCGTTCTTTGTGCTGAAGCGTTGAAAAACAAAGGGGGCATGTTCTGATTGCCGGTTTTTCGGCTGCCGGCGGGCGTTTGTTAAAGACAAGGCGGCAGCCAAACCAGAGCAGCACGCACGCAGTAATTCCTACGGCTATTAAGAGGAGGGTGGTTACCATGCAATGTTATATGTGCAGGTATCTGCACCCTTCTTGCGGCACGGCGCCATGTCATCGTGAGTAACCGTTGCAAAAGGGTTAAACTTCTGCGCCATAGCGGTGATGATCCCGTGATCAAACGCACACGGGTAGGGATTATTGCTGATACTGATTATCTGATTCTCTTTTAACCCCTTACTATACCCATAATGCCCTATCCCTTCAGCCATGAATCCGGTTTTAAGGTTAAACAATTCTTTTCCGTTCTTCCGGTGATTAAGATGATAAGCAACATCTATTGACTGTATTGCACTGTGAATATCTTTAACCCACGGTGGGAATTGTGCATGCGCCGGAATCGACAAGCCGATATTAAACAACACCCGGTCGCCGACCTGATTTGCAATATTTTCAAATGCTTCAAGCCATGCCGCTTGAGGATACCACCCATTTAAATCAACATGCAGTTGTTTATTGATCACGGTGCCGATACCGACTTGACTGAAATAACGCCGCGATAAATTGGTAAAATATCCCAATCCCGCGATTATCGAAAAAACAGTAGAGCCGTTTACTTCGATATTCGGCTCAAAAATCTTAAATTGCATGCGTATACTCCTATACAATAAGTGCCGACATACCAGACACTGTGTCTTTCATCTGCAGCACATGACTGTTGATAGTGTGGAGAAAACCGTTCAGGTCTTCACAATAGCCCATGATTTGATTTACATCTTTACTTATCGCTGCGGTTTCTTCATCAAGATAAGTTATTGTGTTGCGCATATACAGTCCGGATTTTTTTATTGCGTTAGAATCCTCATGCACTTGAGCCGTAATCGTTTGTACCTGCCCAACTGCTCGAAGTATCTGTTCGCTTCCGCTTGCTTGTTCGTTCATAGCTTGCTGAATAACGTCTTCCTGTTCCCGCACAGCCGTGATCAGTTTGATAACATGATTAAACTGTTTCTGCGCTCCGCTGCTTAACGAAGCAGTTTCGTTAATTTCTTTTTTTAATTGCTTCAGCACTTTGTTTATGTTCTTACCGTGAATCGAGGTATTGTCGGCAAGCGTTCTCATCTCTTCGGCAACTATCGCAAAGCCCTTTCCATATTCGCCCGCATGGGCGGCTTCTACCGCAGCATTCATAGCAAGCAGTTTCATTTGAAGCGCCATCGTTTGAATCATCACGGTTGCTTCTGAAAGTCCTACCGAATCGTCCACGAGAATCTTCATGATTGCAACGATCTGTGCGATCTTCCCTTTGCCGGTTTCTGACTCAGCACATAACGTATCAATAAAAGCGGTATTCTTATTAAGTATTCCGCTTACCGATTTGATATTCGAGGTCATTTCTCCTATTGCAGCACTGGATTCGGTCACTGCCGTGGATTGACTTTGAATCAGTGCATCCAACGCTTCTATATGAGCGGTAATGTGTTCGGTACTCTTGCGGATATCCGATACTTCTACACCGTGATAAATGGCTTTTGATACGAGAGAAAGGACAGTAGCATCAATGTCTTCAGCAATATCAAGAGACGTATGTACGGTTTCTGAAATGTTTTTGCCAGTCTTGTTCAAATTAACTGCTATTTTTTCCAATTTTTCCAAAGGGAGCAGCGTTGCTACGGTGCGATTGCTATCAGGAGCTTGTGCGGCATTAAGCAGTCGGCCGGATAGGTTCAAGCGCAAGATATGACGGAGATAAACGGTAAGAGCTATCCCTCCGACAGATAAAACGATCAGTAGCGCAGTTCTTAAGAAACTATCCGGAAGAACAAGCGAAGATATTCCAAGAAGCGTAATATCAATAATCAAAATCCCGACAAAAATCACTGTTTTCTCCTTCTAAACCCAGTCTATGATAACAAGATGTGCCGATAGTTAGAATATGTCAATATTATATATGGTTGGAACTCCTATTGGAAATTTGGGAGATATAAGTTATAGAGCTGTAGAAATATTAAAAACGGTGAGTCTTGTGGCATGCGAAGATACCCGGGTAACGTTGAAACTGCTGAACCATTGCGGCATCCATGTCCCGCTGCTTTCGTGCCGTAGCCAGAATGAAAAAACAGCCGCACGGAAAATCTGTGAAACGCTTCAAGAAGGAAAGGCTGTTGCCTATTGCAGTGATGCGGGGACCCCCGGTTTAAGCGACCCCGGTGCAGTGCTGGTACGGACAGTAACAGAGTCAGGCTTCACGGTGATTCCTATCCCCGGCCCTTCAGCGTGTACCGCATTGATCAGTGTTGCAGGAAATTATGGAACTGCTGTCTTGTTTGAAGGATTTCTTTCGCCAAAACCCGGCCGCCGCCGGGCGCGCCTGAGAGAATTACTAGAATACCGCTGTGCATTCATACTCTGTGAATCACCGTTCCGTATCCTTAAACTTTTAGCAGATATTGTTGCGTGCGATCCTTCCCGACACCTTTGTATCGGCCGCGAGATGACGAAAATACATGAAGAATATTTAAGAGGAGAAGCACATACCCTATTTAAGGTACTTGCTGATCGGAAAGAATGCCGCGGTGAGTACACAGTCTTTGTAGCTGCACCGGTACGAAATACCGCGGCGGGCATTTAATGTTTGGAATTTTTGTCTTTTGCAGAATTGTGAATTAACTCGTCAACGTCCAAATCTTTTTTGTGGAACTGTTTGAGACCGGTAATTTTTTTTACTTTTCTCACAACATCCCGAATAGTTCCGGTTACCGGATCAAAGGTTAAGCCGGTGGCTTTATCAAAACGAGGAGATTTCGGCGGTCTCCCGCGTTTTTTAGGCGGTGTCGGCACGATTTCTACCGCTTTCTTCGGCGGTCTCCCGCGCTTTCTTGGCGGTGTTGCTATGATCTCTACCGCTTTCTTCGGCGGTCTCCCGCGCTTTCTTGGTACTACTGTGGTAGTAGTGGTACTCGTGGTTTTTTTGGCAACCGGTTTAGACGGTTTTTTGGGCGACACCGGATCTCCGGCTTTCTTCGGCGGTCTCCCGCGCTTTTTGAGGGTACCGGAACCGTGCCGAAGGACAGCTTGAGCGCCCGCAAGACGCGCTACAGGGACCCGGAACGGTGAACAAGATACGTAACTTAAGCCCGCACGGTAGCCAAAATCAATACTCGTAGGATCCCCGCCATGTTCTCCGCAAATGCCTATTCTCAATTCACCTTTGGCGGAACGTCCCTTTTCAACAGCATACTTGATCAGGAACCCAACTCCCTCTTCGTCGAGAGAACGGAAAGGATCAGTTTCAAGTACTTTTTCGCTGATATACGTTGGTACAAATGAACCAATATCGTCACGGCTAAAGGCAAAGGTCATCTGCGTCAAATCGTTTGTCCCAAAGCTGAAAAAGTCAGCATGTTGAGCAATGCTTTCAGCAAGGATCGCTGCACGAGGCACTTCGATCATAGTACCAATTTCGTATGCTGTTTTTACCCCTTCACGCTCAAAAACTTTTTTTATGACAGTTTCGATGCGGGGACGGAGGAGCGCGAGTTCTTGTGAATCACAAACAATGGGGATCATAATTTCCAAATCGACCGGCACTGTCTTTTTTAATGAACCGACCGCTGCTCGAGCTAGTGCTTCAACTTGCATATCATAGATTTCAGGATAAGTGACTGCAAGGCGGCACCCGCGGTGACCAAGCATTGGATTTGCTTCACGAAGGCTTTCAAGTTTTGGTATCAGACTTTCAACAGAAACACCGAGATAATCTGCTAATTCTTGAGTTTCTTCAGGAGTATGCGGAACAAATTCGTGGAGCGGTGGATCTAAAAGCCGAATCGTAACTGGACGGCCTTCCATTACTTCAAAAATCCCCAAGAAATCTTTAAATTGCAGGGGGAGAATCTTTTGAAGTGCTTCTTTCCGCTTCTCAACAGTGTCAGCAACGATCATAGCCCGGAAATGTATCAATCGATCCGGATCAAAAAACATATGTTCTGTCCGGCATAATCCAACACCTTGAGCTCCAAAATCAAAAGCGGTTCGAGCATCTTTTGGCAGATCGGCATTTGCACGAACTTCAAACCCTCTCAACCTACCGCGGATAGAACTCGCACGCACCCCGTCACACCATTTAAGAAATGTTTGAATATCTTGATTGATAGTGATGTCAGGATCAACTAACGGCAGCTTTCCCTCATACACTGCCCCGCTTGTCCCATCAATGCTGAGCCAATCTCCTTCATTAAAAATCTTATTACCGATAATAAGAGTCTTTTCTTGCACGGTGATAGCCTTTGCCCCTACAATACACGGTTTCCCCATACCGCGAGCAACAACGGCTGCATGACTAGTCAAACCGCCCGTTGAAGTGAGGATTCCTTGTGCAACATTCATACCGCTAATATCTTCAGGGCTTGTATCTCTCCGAACCATCAAAACTTGTTCACCCCGTTCATACCAAGCTTCAGCATCTTGAGCGGTGAATACAATCTTCCCCGTGGCGGATCCGGGTGAAGCGTTCAGACCAACGGTCAACACTGTTGCATGCTTAAGGCTTGCAGGATCGATCCGTGGGTGGAGCACCTGATCGATGTCGGCAGGACTCACTCTCAAAATTGCAGTTTTTATGTCAATTAACTTTTCATTAACCATATCAACCGCACACTTAACTGCCGCATGCCCTGTTCGTTTTGCGTTCCGTGTTTGTAACACGAACAGTGACCCCTGATACACAGTAAACTCAATATCCTGCAGGTCACGGAAGTGCTTTTCGAGCTTGTTCTTAATAAAGACAAGCTGCTGATATATTTCGGGATTTTCTTTTTCTAACTGATCAATTTTTTCCGGTGTCCGAATGCCTGCGACAACATCTTCTCCTTGCGCGTTCATTAAATATTCACCGTAAAAAACATTTTCTCCGGTACTTGGATTGCGGCTAAAACAAACACCGGTTCCCGATTCAGCGCCGAAATTTCCAAATACCATGGATTGTATATTAACGGCTGTGCCTTTAATATTCTTTATTCCGTTTAATTCCCGGTATTTAATTGCACGGTCATTCATCCATGAACCAAAAACAGCATTAATCGCACCCCATAATTGTTTGATAGGATCTTGCGGAAACTCTTTACCAGTAATGTTTTTTACAATTTTCTTATACTCATTAACTAATTGCTGCAAATCCTCTGCTGTTAAATCAGTATCCGAAGTAATATTACGATTTTGTTTAATAGTATTAAGTGCGTCTTCAAATGTTTCGTACGGAACAGTCATAACAACCTCTCCATACATTTGAATAAAACGCCGATAAGCATCCCATGCAAACCGTGGATTATTTGTTTTTCGCGATAATCCAATAACAGATCTATCGCTCATTCCAAGATTAAGAATGGTATCCATCATTCCTGGCATAGAAACAGGTGCACCTGAACGAACAGAAACAAGTAATGGATCATCAGAATCACCAAGTTTTTTTTTCATAAGATTTTCCAATTTTTGGATATTCTTTTTAACTAATGATTCAAGTCCATTCGGATAATTCTTATTATTTTTGTAATACGCGGCACATACCGCTGTAGAAATAGTAAAACCAGGCGGGACAGGAATTTTCAATTTTGTCATTTCAGCTAAATTGGCTCCTTTACCACCAAGAATATCTCGCATAGTAGCGTCACCCTCGGCTTTTCCGTCACCAAAGAAATATATATATTTTTGTTTTGGCATAAAACCTCCTCTATTAAAATATTAAGAGAATGTTAGCACGAACAAAAAAAAAAGAAAAGCTCTTTTTAAAAAAAATTTTAAAAATTTACCGTTGAGATACAGATATTAATGTCTTTGTTTTTTTATTTTATACATTCATCTTGACTTTTTTTTAAGTTTCTAGTATGTATCTTTTGATAGAGTCACACGTAAGGAGGTTTTTATGAAACGTGTTTCGGTTTTAGTTTTTTTCTGGGTATTGAGTGTTGGGATGCTTTTTGCAAGCGGTCAGCAATCACGGGACGGTGCAGCGGGCGGTCAACAGATCCGCATTGGTCTTGCAAAAATTGTGCAGCATGAAGCGCTTGATGCGTGCGAAAAAGGGATACAAGATGCCATTAAAGCACGGGGAATTAATGCGACATTCGATCTGCAGAATGCAAATGGGGATATAAATACTGCTTCCCAAATCGCAAATAAATTCAAAAGCGACCGGGTAACAGTGGCAGTCGGCATTGCAACACCCATTGCTATTGCCCTTGCAAATACGATCAGTGATATACCAGTTGTTTTTTCGGCAGTAACCGATCCAGTTGGTGCAAATCTTGTCGCGACCCTTGAACATGGGCAAGGAAATGTCACGGGGCTTTCGGACGCTGTCCCAACGGCGGAGCATATCGCACTTTTCAAAGAGATTGCTGGAATAAAAACACTGGGCTATATTTACACGAGTTCCGAAGCAAATTCGATTTCTGCGCTTCAATTAGTTGAACAAGCCTGTAAAGCTCAAGGGATTGCATTAGTTACTCAGGCGATTAGCCTTTCTTCAGAGTTGCGGCAAGCCTCTGAAGCTATCGTCAACCGAGTCGACGGTGTGTATTTAACCACGGATAATACTGTGTATTCAGCGTTACCAGCTTTGTTGCAGGTATTTTCCACGGCAAAAAAACCGGTTTTTTCGGCAGATGTAACGTCAGTTCTTGGTGGAGGTTCTCTTATAGCTTCCGGATTTAACTATTATAAAGCAGGGCTTGCAACGGGAAATATCGTTGCAGATATTCTTGAAGGAAAAGCCCCTTCTACAATTCCGGTTAAATTTTTGACCGACCCTTCAGAATCAGACTTATTGTTTGATCTTGACGTCGCAAAAAACTGTGGAATCACTATTCCAGAACAGTATCTTTCACAAGCAAATTATATTTTTGAAAACGGTCAGTTAACGAGCAAATAAGTTTTTAAAGCGGGCAGCACAGCGCCCGCTTTATTAATGAAGGATAATTATGTATTTGTTGTATGTTTGAGCATACTGTGCCACTGGCTTAAGAGGGGTGACAGTTCATACTCGGCAAGATCTCCAACGAGTACTATGTCGCTGTTATTGTATGCATTAAAAAAATCCACCAACGTTGTTTTAAACCGGTCTACCAAAGATTCATCAATACTCAATCCTCTGTCTTGCAAAGAACGAGTCACATGAAATAATGTTTCGGCTGTTTGAGCAAATGAGGTCACCGTTTCGGTTACTTCTGAATTTTTACCGAGCTGCATAAAGAGCGGCAGATCTTCCAGTTGTTTTACCAACGAATGTATATGCGGTTCCATACTGAGGATTTCTGCTTCCGGTTCCAGTATTTCGCGCAGCATACGTTCAATACTCTGAACAACAGTATCTGAGGCTTGGTTCCCTTTAAACATTCCGGTCATAGCTTTTATTATAGAAGGAATTTGTTCGGCTAAAAACTGGCGGGTTGCACTGTTTTCCCACGCTTCTTGGGTGGTTTTACCGGCACTGTAATCTTCAATATACCCTTTCGCTCTATATAAAGCTTCAACGGTCAATAACGACCATGGTTGTACTTTAAGATCGAGTATGTGAATGTCTTTCACATCCATATTTTTCCATTGATCTAATCCGTCGGTTAGTTGTGTTCCATTGACGGTGATAGTAATAATAAAAAGATGTGCATTATGCAGCCATTCTTCAAGCGCACACAGTACGTCTCCAAACGTTTTTTCTTGTTCTAAGGTAACGTTTAACGGTTCTCCATTGAGTAGAATATCCATTGTACTTACTCATAGTACCCTATTTGTGTGCCTTATTTCAAGACTGTTCCTCGTCTTTTCTTATCTCTTGTTTTTACTCGCGGGTTATATAGAAGTTCTCTTCTATACACAAGAAGTCTGATAATGTAGTTTTGAGTAGCTCATTAGAGGATTTTTTAACTATGGTTTCTATTGATCTTATACGCGAAGCTTTTCACTATCAGAGCCGTTATCAAGGAGCAACGTTTGTATTCAAAATTGACGCTCCTCTTGTTGAACATCAAAATTTTTCTTATTTAATGCGGGATATTGCCTTACTTGCAAAGAATAAATTTCGGGTTGTGATTGTCCCCGGCGCAAAAGAGCGCATTGACCGGGTGCTGCACGAATACGGTATCCTGACACCGACGAGGAACGGGATACGGATCACCACTGGAAAAGCTCTTCCTTTTGTAGAAATGGCAACGTTTCATGGGGCAACTCGGTTTATGACCGAGCTTCGGGCGTCCGGTGTTGATGCAATTATCGGTAACTTTGTCCGTGCGCGCGGACTGGGAATCATTGAAGGTATTGATTTCGAACATACCGGAACGGTGGAGCGTATTATATCCGATTCTATTCAACGGATACTCGATCAAGCTATGGTTGTCATCCTTCCCTGCATTGGGTTAAGCCGTTCCGGGCGGGTATACAATGTTCTAAGTACCGAAATTGCTGTTGAAGGTGCGCGGGCGCTTAAAGCTGCCAAGCTGTTTTTACTGTCGGCGCATAGCGATTTAAAGATCGGGGATCGCAGTATCAATCGGCTTAGCCCGCACGAAGCAGAAGCACTCAAAAGGTCTGTCCCCGGAAACAGCTTCCTGCAGCAAACTGTTGATACGGCGCTCAAAGCGATCAAAGGGGGCATTGAGCGGGTACATATTCTTGACGGAACGGTTGACGGAGTCATACTGCACGAGCTTTTCTCTAATGTTGGGGTTGGCACCATGATTAGTGCCGACGAATATGAATCGATTCGGGCGCTTGAGGAGCGCGACATTCCTGTGATATTGAGACTTATGGAGCCGCTTGTCCGTGCAGGCTATCTCATTCGGAGAAGTGAAGCAGATATTCGGGAAAAATATGCTGATTATGTGGTATTTGTTGTTGACGGCTCTATTCATGCGTGCGGCGCACTCCACAATTGGGGGGAAGAGTGGGCTGAAATAGCTGCACTTGCAACAGATCCGGCGTATAGTGCGCTTGGATATGGACGGTCTATCGTGAGTTATCTTATTGATCGAGCAAAAAAACAGCATTTTTCCACAGTATTTGTCCTCACGACCCGTACGCAAGATTGGTTCGAGTCGTTAGGGTTTCATGAAGAATCCGTTGAACAGCTGCCGCCCTTAAGAAAAGCCTGTTATAATCCCCACCGAAAGAGTAAAGTCTTCGTACTGAACTTAAGGGGACAGACCTCTGAAAAACGGGGACAGACCTCCGAAGAAGAAACGGGGACAGACCTCTGAGTCATGACGACAAAAAAGTGGACAGATCTTTGAATCAAAACTAGCTATACACCCGTTAACTTGATATGGCAAGAAAGATTAGAGGGAATACCTATCTTGGTTATACC